>CALGGL010000024.1 GCA_937915975.1 uncultured Lachnospiraceae bacterium
TCCTCTCGTTATTGTATTCAAACTGAAACCTTCTCATATTATTTTCTCCCCAAAACTTCTTAGTAAAACTTTATCTTCGTCATAACTAAAGCTTCAATGCTATTATTATACTATGATTTTTTCAGATGTGCTACTTTAAATTATATTATGTATGCTTGTATACAATCGCCCCTCAAATATCAATAATTTACGATTATTTTATTGATTTTCTCATCCAAACACCTCATCAAACGTCTCAATACCCGCTCGCGCCGAAGTTGCATCTGTTATCTCTTTTATGATTCCATCTGCTTCAATCTTTTTTAGATTAATCTTCATAAGCACATCATCAGCATAAACCGTATCAAGTATCTTCACATCATGGTTGCCAAGTATGTACTGTATCTTACCCATGTCGGTATAATTGGTTTTTATCTCTGTTGGTATCAACAACTCTATAATTTTGGTCTCACAGTTGGCAAGTGCCGCCTTGCTCGCATCTGTATATGCTCTTACAAGTCCACCGGTTCCAAGTAAAGTTCCGCCAAAGTATCTGGTTACTACTATGCATATATTGTGTATCCCGGATGATGTAATAACTTCAAGTATCGGCTTTCCGGCAGTTCCCTGAGGTTCTCCATCATCCGAAAAGCGAAGCAACGGCATATCCGCTCCTACAGAAAATGCAAAGCAGTTATGTCTTGCATCGTAGTGCTTCTTTTTTATCTCCTCGATAAATGCGTAGGCTTCTTCCTCAGAAGTAACCGGCTTTATCTGTCCGATAAATCTTGATTTTTTTTCTACTATCTCTCCCTCACCACCACTGATGAGATTAATATAGCTTTCTGTCATAGTTTTTCCTCTAAATATATCTAATTCAAAAATGAACCGTCCATTTAACAATTTCTCACATTTTATTATTATACATAAAACTGCACACTTGCCATATCATGCTCCGGCAGTGTGCAGTCATATCAATCTTAACTATTTGCTGTTAAGTAAATCCTTAAGCTCACTCATAAATGTATTGGCGTCCTTAAACTCTCTGTAAACAGAAGCAAATCTTACGTATGCAACCTGATCAAGTTCCTTTATACGATCCATAACGATTTCTCCGATATGCTTGCTTTCGATTTCCTTAACCTCAAGACTGAATATCTTATTTTCTATATCGTCTATAGCCTTTTCAATGTCCTGGGCGGATACCGGTCTCTTGTGACATGAACGCACGATTCCTGATTCAATCTTGGAACGGTCATATGTCTCTCTGTTCTTATCCTTCTTTATAACGATGAGCGGAATTGTCTCAACCTTTTCATATGTTGTAAATCTCTTACCACACTCATCACACTGTCTTCTTCTTCTGATAGCCTGATTATCATCGGCAGGTCTTGAATCAATTACTCTTGTGTTATCGTCTCCGCAAAATGGACATCTCATATTTTTTCTCCTTATATAGTATATTTTCTTAAAATATTATCTTTCCAAAAACATATTATTTGCATACTTTATATCATTTACTTTATACCTTATGATAAGTATTTTAAACTCTGTCATGCATCTTATGTATGTCGCAGGCATTTATATCGACCAGTACTATATCCGGTCCGATACGCACTATATCGCAAAATCTTATATAATACTCCGAGCAGCCTCCGAAGCACGACAAAAACTTACCTGTCACAGGTACAATTATAGCAGTAATCTTACCTGTTTTGCAATCAAATTCTACATCTGCCACATATCCAAGTCGTTTACAATCCTTACAATTTATAACTTCTTTTTCTTTTAATTCCAAAAATCTCATAACAAAAATCCGCTTTTTGTTATTATATTCAGCCGAAGAAAAATTGTTTTTCCATCAAAGATCACTCATCTGTCTACTCTTCCTCGACCTGCTCCGATTCCTTTTGTACTTCTCCCGCTTCCGCATAATATAGCCTGCCGTCTTCATCAAATCTCACATATCCGTATGGTTCACAATATGTATTAATTCGTTCGAGCATATCAGCCTTTCTCTCGCCATCAAGATATACCGGATGAAAATCATTTGTCTCAGTCGTTGTGCTGACACATATCGGAATAACACTTGCATCGATATACGGCTGAAGCTCGCCATCCACAAATGTAAATGTCTGCTGATAGACCATTGAATTAAAATCATACGGAAAATGGCTCGCACCAAAGCAGAAATTACCGAGACTGTAGCATATCACTTTTCCGTTATAACACTCCACTCCCTGAACCACATGAGGATGGTTGCCGATAATCAAATCCGCTCCGAGATCAATAAACTCATGAGCAAGCTTTATCTGATAATCTGTCGGATAATATTCCTTTTCCTCGCCCCAGTGACAGCATGCGATTATTATATCCACATCCGCCTGCTTGAGCTCCTCTATACCGTTTCTTATAAAGTTTTCCCTGTCAACCGAACCGGATACATGCGAGGATACAAAGCCTATCTTAAATCCATCCTCTGTTTCATAGATAGCGGTCACACTGTTATATGCCCACAAGAGTCCTGCAGCATCACAGGCCGCCTCGGTATCCTCAAGTCCCTCCAAGCCTACATCTCTTGTATGGTTATTGCCGAGTGAGCAGCCTTCTACACCTGAATTAGTCAATATCCCGGCGTATTCAGGCCGACCAACTATATAGAATTCCTTATCGGATTCCTCATCCACATAAACCGATCTGTCCGTAAGCGTACATTCGAGATTTACAAGAGTAAAATCATCATTTTCAAAAAGCTCTTTAAAATCCTCTAAGAAATATCCCTCACCATAATCATCATAATATGCATGAAATGATCCACCGTATCCATGTGTCTGAATCGGTCCGAGTGCACAGTCACCGGTTGCGGTAATTGTCAGATAACGAATATCCTTTTCTTCTTCATAAGCCTCGGAAACAATATCTTCACTTACAGACTCTGATAAATCTGTTTCGTTATTATTGGTTTCTTCATCAATCACGACCGCTTCCGTTGCCGTATCCGCACTGTCAGCTTGGGTTGTGTTTTCTTTATTATCAATACATCCAAATAAGCACCCCGCAATACTTACGGCAAAAGCAAGGGCACATATTCTTTTCCTAAACATTTTTATTCTCCAAAAGTAAGTTTAAATATTTGATATAACACAGTAAAAGATGACAACTAGAATTCCCATTGTCATCTGATACCTTTTTATTATTTAATAATCTTAACCGGGCATTTTTCCTTACAGGTTCCGCAACCGATACATTTTGCATAGTCAACCTTGGCAAGCTTTCCTTCTACATGAATTGCATCCGCCGGACAGTTTCTCTGGCACATACCACAGCCGATACAGCCAACCTGACATACCTGCTTAACTTCCTTACCGCCATCTCTTGAATTACACTCAACTATGGCTCCTGCCTCATAAGGAACTATCTCTATGATATGTCTCGGACATACCGCGACACATGCTTCGCAGGCCTTACATTTATCCTTATCAACTACAGCTATTCCGTCTTCTATATGGATTGCGTCAAAAGGGCAAACCGCAACACAGCTTCCAAATCCAAGACATCCGTAAGAACAACCCTTAGGTCCGCCTCCCGGTGAATTGGCCGCTATACGGCAGTCCTTAGGACCTACATATTCGTATGCATCCTTTGCCTTATTGCAATCACCCTTACATCTTACATGGGCAACCATCTTTTCCACATCAGCATCTCCGCCGACTATCTCAGCTATCACTTTAGCTACAGGCTCTCCGCCCACAGGACAGCTTCCCGGTTTCGCCTCACCTTTTGCTATAGCTGCCGCAAGTCCATCACATCCGGGGAATCCGCAGGCACCGCAGTTGTTGCCCGGAAGTGCCTCTCTAACCTTAATCTCGGTTTCATCAACCTTTACCTTAAATGCCTCGCTTGCAACACCGAGGAGAATTCCCGCAAGTATGCCGACCACACCGACAACCGCTGCCGCTATAAGTATTGAATTAATATCCATAACCTAATCCCCCTCCTTATATAAGTCCTGCAAGACCGGCAAATGCAATCGCCATAAGTCCTGCTGATATAAGAACAATCGGTGTTCCCTTAAAGCTTTCCGGAATACTGTCATTCTTATCGAGCTTTTCTCTGATTCCTGCCATAAGGATAAGCGCAACCGCAAATCCTACAGCTGAAAATATTCCAGTTATAAGCGGAAGGTAAACACCGAGTGCCTTGTAAAGCGCAGGTACTGACTTCTTAAGGAACATTTCAACAAACTGTACCAAAGCAGCTATAACCAATATGAAAACAATCGTATTAAGATACGCTATGTTAAGCGGTTCGAGTATGAAGTAATATATAAGGCTTGTAACGGTTGAGGAGATAGCCATAACAAATATAACTGCTCCACCCATACCTGCTGCCGTCTTTATCTGCTTGGAAACGCCGAGGAAAGGACATATACCAAGGAACTGAACCAGGATAACATTATTTACAAATGCTGCTGATATCGCCAATAAAATAATATTCATAGCTCTAATCCTCCTCCTTTACTTTTCCCGCACAAAGAACGTTGCCGCAGCCCGCACAATCATCAAGTCTGCATGCCTTAGGTGTCGTTCCGTTTTTCTTTGCCTTACTGATATTTATCTTATTGATAATGGCTACCACAAAGGCAAGCACAAGAAATGCTCCCGGTGCCATTACAAATATACCGATAGGCTTATATCCAGAGTAAATCACATGTCCGAATATACTTCCCGTACCGAGGATCTCTCTTATAATACCTATTATTGTAAGTCCTATGGTAAATCCAAGTCCCATACCTATACCGTCAAAAGCAGACGGTATAACAGGATTCTTTGAAGCATAGCTTTCTGCACGTCCGAGGATTATACAGTTAACAACGATAAGCGGTATATAAAGACCAAGGCTTGCATTTAAGCTTGGTATATATGCCTTAAGCAAAAATTGAACCACCGTAACAAAGGAAGCTATGATAACTATAAATGCCGGTATTCTTACCTTATCGGGAATAAGCTTTCTAAGTAATGCAATCATTATATTGCTGAGGGTAAGAATAACCATGGTTGTAAGTCCCATTCCAAGTCCGTTTATAGCAGATGTGGTAACGGCAAGTGTCGGACACATACCGAGCATCTGAACGAAGGTAGGATTTTCTTTAATTATTCCGTTATATAATCTCTCTGTATTTTTACCCATCTTACTCACCTCCCAATATGGTTATCAATGCGACTGCGGCATTGATACCGTCCGTAACTGCTGAGGTTGTAATTGTAGCACCCGAGATTGCATCTATCTGATTTTCTACAACTGCACCCGTCTTTGAGTACTCATACCTTGTTTCATGCTTGCCTATAAACTGACTCTTGAACTTATCCTTGTCAGCCTCCATACCAAGTCCCGGACTCTCATCAAGAACAAGGAAAGCAAGACCGGTTATGGTAGTGTCTGTTCTCATTCCCACAACCATCTGTATATCACCGCCATAACCGTTGTCATTGGTTACAACAACTATAAATCCTATCAGATTCTTATCCGCATCAACCGCATAGCTTATCTCATCTATGGTATCATGCGTAAATCCAAAGCTTTGTATCAGATCGTTAACCTGCTTATAATCCAGAGTTTCCTCATCTATGGTAACTATGTTATCCGCCTCAGGGAATACCTCCTTATAAGCCTCCTGCTTAGCCTTTTCTTCAGCCTTTTCTATCGGCTCCTTGGTTACGCTGTAAACTGTTCCGAGTATGGCACCCATGATAACCGTAATGAGCATGATGGCACATATTGCCTTAAATATGCCCTTAATATCCTTGCCCTCGGAAGCATCCTTTTCAGCTTCTGACTTAGTAGTCTTGACTTCTGTTTTGTCCGACTTTGCTTCGTTCTTAGCTGTCTTAGCTTCTGCTTTGTCCGACTTTGCTTCAGTCTTTTCTGTCTTAACATCTGCTTTGTCTGATTTAGCCTCCTCTTTAGCATCTGCCTCTTTCTTCTC
This sequence comes from uncultured Lachnospiraceae bacterium, assembly GCA_937915975.1. GTDB lineage: Bacteria > Bacillota > Clostridia > Lachnospirales > Lachnospiraceae > Coprococcus_C. The sequence continues at coordinate 5,966 of CALGGL010000024.1, forward strand.
GTCCTTCTTATCTTCCTTTTTCTTCTTTTTATCCTCTTCGGAAAGTTCCGCCCCCTCACCAAATGCCTTCGGCTTGGTTGCCATCTCGATAAGAGGCACGAGAATGTTTGACATTATGATTGCATAGGAAACACCCTCTGCACCATTTCCAAATATTCTAAGCACAAAGGTCAAAAGTCCAAGTATTATACCATATATAATCTTTCCGACCGGGGTAATCGGTGAAGTAACATAATCAGTAGCCATAAACCATGCACCAAGCATAAGTCCACCGCCACAGATTTCACAAAGAACAAAATTGACTACATCCTTATCCTTTACAACTGCATATATGGTCATGGCAATTGCAAATGTACCTATGTAGACAAGAGGTATCTTCGGGCTTATAACACGCTTGATGAGAAGATAACCTGCTCCGATAAGAAGTGCCAGAGCAGAGGTCTCACCTATCGTACCACCCGTAAATCCCAAGAACATATCCTTAAGATTAACCGAGCTTCCGTTTTTAAGAAGTGCAAGAGGTGTAGCTGTTGTAACACCGTCATATACAAATCTTGTCATAGATGCTCCAAAGGATAAAAGCAGGAAGCATCTCGCGGCAAGGGCAGGGTTCATAAAGTTTTTACCCAAGCCTCCAAATAGCTGTTTTACAACAATTATCGCAAAAACAGAACCAAGCACACCCATCCATATCGGAAGTTCAGGCGGTAGGTTCATAGCAAGTAAAAGTCCCGTAACAACTGCTGAAAAATCTCCGATTGTAACAGGGAGCTTAAACATTTTCTCATAAATAAACTCTGCAAGCACTGCCGATACCACACAGGCAAGCACCAGCAATGCAGCATGAAGTCCGAAGAGGTATACTCCGAATGCAGTTGCCGGAACAAGAGCAATCATTACATCAGACATGATATCTGCCGTGGTTGCTTCGCTTCTCACGTGAGGAGAAGCTGATATTTTAAGGTTTAATTCTTTTTCATCCATTTTCTTCTCCTCCTTTATTTTTTCTTATTAGCAAGTACAAGCTTTCTCATACCTGCTATGGTCTGTGTCAAATGTCTCTTTGCAGGACATACATATGAGCAGCATCCGCACTCACAACATTCCATACCGTTATTTGCAACAAATTCATCTATAGCTCCTGCCTCAGCAAGATCTGAAAGCATATTAGGCATAACTCTTCCCGGACATACCGATACACAGCGTCCGCATCTTATACATGCACTGCTTTCATACTCTGCCACCTCATCCTTTGTCATAGCAAGAATTGCAGATGTCGATTTTGTTGCAGGCATATCAAGTGAATATATCGCCTTACCCATCATAGGTCCGCCGGCAATAATCTTAGCAGGATCTTCCTTAAATCCACCTGCTGCCTCAACCAATTCCTTATAGCTTGTACCAAGCTTAACCTTAATATTTACAGGATTTTCAATCGCATCTCCCGTAACCGTAACAATCCTGTCCATAAGAGGCTTTCCTTCTCTTACGGCCTCACTTATGGCATAAACCGTATCAACATTATGTACTATGCAGCCTGCATCTGCAGGAAGCATCTTTGAATTGATATACCTTCCCGTATTGGCATAGATAAGCTGTCGCTCAGCACCCTCCGGATACTTTGTCTTAAGCTTATTTACTGTTATATCAGGATCATCTGCAAGCTTCTCTTTAAGAAGAGCTATTGCCTTTGGCTTATTGTCCTCAATTCCGATAATTCCTTTAGAACCCGGAAACAAACTAAGCACTATCTTAAGACCATCGATAACCTTATCCGCCTCATCCATAATTCTTCTGTAATCGGAAGTAAGATACGGCTCGCATTCGGAAGCATTGACTATAATTCTGTCAATCTTATCAGGTTCCTTTGGAGACAGCTTAACATGAGTAGGAAAGCCTGCTCCACCCATACCAACGATACCAGCATCCTTTATGGCTCCGATTATTTCTTCCTTTGAATATTCACTTATCTTCTTGTCGTTTGGGACAAATTCTTTAGATTCGTATAGACCATCATTCTCGATAACGATGGATTCTACTTTAGAACCAGAGGAAGTTAGTCTTGGCTCAATCACCTTGACTATTCCGGATACAGAAGCATGAATATTGGCTGATACAAATCCATCTGCCTCGGCTATCAGATCACCTGCCAGCACATGGTCACCTTTTTTCACAATAGCTTTTGCCGGCTTGCCTATATGCTGAGACAATGGATATACTACATCGCCCTTTGGAAGATATTCGATTACATCTTTATCCATAGTGAGTTCCTTGCCCTCATATGGATGAATACCACCCTTAAATGTTAATTTCATCGCATTTACCCCGCAATTAAAATATTTGTAAATATTTTACTACGAAATATCTTTTTTTACAATTTCATATTTTGTAATTACATTGTCCACCTTTGAACTATCTCTGCAAATCTTGGTAATATAAGAGAAATATAACCATATTTGGATGTATCAATAATCCCTTTTCTCTTTAACCTTTCACGATAAACTGACATTGAACCGGATTTCATTGACATATCTTCTCTTATATCTTTTATCTTAAGTTCACCATTTACAGCAATTAATTCTACAATTTTTCTATCAGTCTCGGATAAGTCTACCCATATTTTTTCATAAACATATTCTTCAAGATATTGGTCATAATTATTCATAATTTTATCTATCGGAACATTTACACCCATATCCCACTTAAGATATCCTAAAACCTGATAAGCAAACGGATATCCTTTAGTAAGTTTCGCCATCATCATGGCATCATTGATATCTATATCAAATGTATCCTTATAGCTATTTGCAATCGCATTAATATTTAGTGGTTCAAGGTATATCTTTGGTGCTCTGTATAAAAAAGTTAATGACTTTTCATTTTGCAAATCATATATGTTTTCATATAAACCTGTCATAAGAAGGTAGATTGGATATTTTTGACGTATATATATCTGAAAAGAAGTAGCAAAAATTTTTATAAATTCATTATTTATAGCTTCATCCACAAGAACAAGCACCTTTTTTTTCTTTTTACTTACTTCTTCAAGCATCCTTTCTATTGCCGAATCGATATCAGATATAGGTATTGTGTTATCTATAGATATTCCTATTCCGAATGCCGATAAATTAATCTTTGCATCCGTAAAAATATTTCCTATTCCCTTTGCCATATAAAGTTTAGCTGCAAGAGCCTGTAACATATCCTTTACCGGACTTAACTCTATAACAATCCATTCATCCATATTTCTGAATTGTGCAGCAATATTCGAAAGCATAACTGTTTTACCGGAGCCTCTTACTCCGGTTATCATATATGCTCTGTTTTCAGATGCAGAAGAATTAAATGATGATATTATTTTTTCTGTTTGTGCTATTCTTGAAATATATTTTGTAGGTTCTATTCCAAATGATAAAGAAAAAGGATTAAGATTCTTTTCATAACTTTTCATAACTTCCAATTCCTTTCATAACTTTTCATAACTTTATAAAGATTTTATAACTTTTCATAACTTTTGTCAATATAATCAAATTATAAAAAAAGATGATTTTTGTTCTCATATATTAAGGCTTCTTGTCCCCATGTCACAATCTTATATTTTTAATAATAATCCCTGCAAGCAATCCTATAAGAATTCCTGCGATTATTCCCGATACGGAAAGAACAGCCATATAATAAAATATCTTTGTATTTTCAATTACGATGGCGGCAACAATAAGCTGTCCAAGATTGTGTGCCACCGCTCCGCATACGCTTGTACCTGTTATAGCTAAAAGCTTAAGCTTCCTGACAATGAACATAACAGCAATGCTGAGCAAGGCTCCCGCCATACTGTACATAATCGTAGCAGGATTTCCAAATAAAAGACCTGAAAGAAGTACTCTTCCGATGCTTATAATAAGTGCCGGCTTAAGTCCAAGCTTAACAAGTGCTATTATTGTAACGATATTGGCAAGTCCAAGCTTTATGCCCGGTATCGCAAAGCTTATCGGCACCAGTGATTCCAGATATGAAAGCACCATCGCAAGAGCAATAAAAATTCCGCAAAGAGCCGTCATGCGTGAGGATGAAATTTTTGATTTACCTTTTGGGGTTCTATCCATTTTTCTACTCTCTTATCTCTATCACCAGCTTATGCGGAAGACATATAATCGTCTCTCCTACATTGCTTATTTTTTTGTGATTAACACATATTTTATCGGGGCAGTCTGCCTCTTTAACGTAAACTGCCCCATCCTTTATAACTACAATATTATAACCCTTATCACTTTCAAAGACATATTCCGCATCCTTATCAATCGAAAGGGTTTTTACGGTTTTTCCGTCAGCAGAGATTATGACATTATATCCTTTACTCCTGCTTATTCGCATAAATATAAATATCATCATTGTAATTGCGAGAAGTACAATGATAAATATAACATCTTTCTTAGAGATAATTTTTTCCTCGTTATCCTGCTGCGATTTAATCATACTATCATCCATATCCATTTGGGATTTTTGATTTATTTTCTATCTATAGCTTCCGTTTACCTTTTTAAACTCCATCTTATTTGCATACATATCTTCATCTGCACGGACAAATACCTGCTTGACATTTTCATCCTCGTCAGAATATACAGCCATGCCAAGAGAAGCCGAATATCTTTCGCGTCTGTCTTTACTCTCATCATTGTATGAAAATGTAATCATCACCATCTTTATGTCCAAAATAATCATTTATATATTTAAGATTATTTAAATCTGCCATAATAACAGCAAAGCATGCCTTATTTTCAGCTATCTCTTTATCAAGCTCATTACATTTCTTATTAAATGCCGCCTTGTTGCCCACACCCGTAAGTGAGTCAAACAAAGCTACCTTGCTCATCTCATCAAGCTTTTCTTCCTTATCAAGTATATCAATTTTTGCCTTATTAAAGCTTGTCATATAATAACGGCTTTCCTTAAGTGACAATACAAACATATTATAAAGCTCACCTATCTCATCCATTGAATCAATTCCCAATTCTTCCATGGAAGATACATTGAACAATCTGTCATCATCATCTCTCCCATCTTATTTATCATTGTCTTTGGAAAAAAGATTTTCATCTTATAGTCTGCCTTTTGAATCACCATATACTTGACATTATAGCACATTGTATATAAAATAAACATCTATAAAATGAGATTTAAATAAGTAAATGTTACATAAATGAAAGCATAAGCATAATTTTATATGTGTAAGTTATAAAAAATACAGCTTAGTATAAAGGAGATGATTTTGTGGACGTAAGTCCCGGTATTTTACTTTTAATTATTATAATTTTGCTTTTACTTTCCGCATTTTTTTCATCCTCGGAGACTGCTCTTACAACGGTAAGCAGACTCAAGCTTCGTGCAAGAGCGGATGAAGGAAGTAAGGGTGCAAAGAAGGTACTTAAGGTAACCGAAAAGCCGGGTAAGCTTTTGAGTGCCATTTTAATCGGTAACAACATAGTAAACATTACCGCCTCGGCACTTACTACTGCTCTTTGTACCGATGTTTTCGGAAGTAAATATATAGGATATTCAACAGGAATACTTACATTTCTTGTCCTTATCTTCGGTGAGATAACACCTAAGACGCTTGCTACCAAGTATTCACTGCAGCTTTCCATGCTATTTGTTTATCCTATAGCATGGCTGATGTTCATACTTACGCCTGTTATATGGTTACTTAATCTTATAACGGGAATTATATATAAATTATTTGGAATTGATATAGATGCCGACAACAACCAGATGACCGAATCAGAGCTTCGAACAGTCGTAAATGTAAGTCATGAGGACGGTGTTATAGAGCCTGAGGAAAGATTTATGATTTCAAACGTGGTTGATTTCGGTGATGCTCTTTGTAAGGATATAATGATACCAAGAGCGGATATAGTCTGTGCGGATGTGGTTTCAACCTACGAGGAGCTGATTGACTTATTTATGTCGGAATCCTACTCGCGTATACCTATCTACGAGGAAAGCAAGGACAATATAATCGGTATACTTTACCTTAAGGATTTGTTTTACTACAGTCAGATAAATGATACGGATTATTTTGACCTAAGAAGCATATTAAGAAAGCCCGTATACGTATACGAGCACCAAAAGACCAGTCAGCTTTTTGCCGACCTTAAAAC
>CALGGL010000025.1 GCA_937915975.1 uncultured Lachnospiraceae bacterium
TAATTTGTTAATTGTAAGGGCTTTTACCAAAACCTATGCAATGCCGGCACTTAGGCTCGGATATCTGTTGGGGAGTAATTCAAAGATATTATCCGATATAAAAAAACAGCTTCCCGAGTGGAATGTTTCACTTTTGGCACAAAACGCAGGAGTGGCTGCACTTGACGAAACGGATTATATAAAAAAGGCTAAGACAATAATAGAAGCTGAGCGAATTTATTTAACAGAAGAGTTAAGGAAGCTAAAAATAAAGGTATATCCATCGGTTACCGATTTTATATTGATATACTCGGATATCCCTCTTTATGAAAAGCTTTTGGAAAGAGGAATCTTAATAAGAGACTGTTCTAATTTTGAAGGACTTTCCAAGGGATATTACAGGATAGCGATTAAGCGTCACGAGGATAATGTTATTTTGGTTGAAGCATTGAAGAAAATTGCTTTGGTATGATATCATGCTTAAACTTTGGAGATTAAAATGAAAGACATAGAATATGTAAAACCTGAAGAAATTGAAAAAAGAAGCTTTGAGATAATTACGAAAGAGTTATCTGAAAAGGGGATTGTGCTTCCGAAGGATAGGGAGCTTATAATAAAGCGCGCCATACATACAAGTGCCGATTTTGATTATGCAAAGACTCTTACGTTTTCCGAAAATGCTGTGGATGTAGCTTTAGAGCTGATTAAAAACGGTGCGGATATAGTCACCGATACCAATATGGGACTTTCCGGAGTTAATAAAAAGGTTCTTGCTGCCTTTGGTGGAGAGGCACATTGCTTTATGGCGGATGAAGATGTGACGAGGGAAGCTAAGGAGCGTGGTGTAACCAGGGCAACGGTCAGTATGGAGAGGGCTCTTTCCATAGATAAGCCGGTTATATTTGCTATCGGAAATGCGCCGACAGCACTTATATCTTTATATGACTCTGTGAAAAAAGGAGGCAGAAAACCGGATTTTGTTATAGGAGTTCCGGTTGGATTTGTAAATGTTGAGGCAGCAAAGGAATTGTTTATAGATACGGATATTCCTTATATAATAAATCGGGGAAGAAAGGGTGGCAGCAATATAGCTGCAGCCATATGCAATGCACTTTTATATATGGCAAGAGACGGAAAGAGCACAATATGAGATACGGATTTACAACAGGAAGCTGTGCGGCTGCAGCGGCAAAGGCAGCGACGTACATGCTATTATTCGGAATCGAAAAAAAGAATATCAGTATAGAAACTCCAAAGGGTATAATATATCAGGCTGAGATACTTGATATAAAGCGTGATGAGAGTAAGGCTTCCTGTGCGGTTATGAAGGACGGTGGAGATGATCCCGATGTAACGACGGGATGTCTTGTATATGCCGAGGTATCGCTTTCTTTAAATAATGAAGAAGGTGGGAATTCTTCATCTTATGCGGAATACAGAACGGATAAAAAGCCTTTTATAAAAATTGACGGCGGATTAGGCGTCGGACGTGTAACCAAGCCGGGACTGGACCAGCCGGTAGGTGAGGCGGCCATCAATCACGTTCCGAGAGAGATGATTGAAAAAGAAGTAAAAGAGGTTTGCGAAGAAGCGGATTATAGTGGAGGGATATCCGTTATAATCTATGTTCCGGGCGGAGAAGAGATAGCTAAGAAAACATTTAATCAAAGACTCGGTATAGTCGGCGGTATATCAATTATAGGAACAAGCGGTATAGTTGAACCCATGAGCAGTCAGGCACTGCTTGATACCATAAGGGTGGAGCTTAATCAAAGAAAAGAAGAGGGCTTTGATTATGTTGCGGTTTCACCGGGAAATTACGGCATTGACTTTATGCTTAAGACGTACGGCTATGATCTTGACAGGAGTATAAAATGCAGTAATTTCATAGGTGCAACCATAGATATGGCAAAGGAAATAGGCTTTAAGGGTATGCTGTTGACCGGACATATAGGAAAGCTTATTAAGGTTTCCGGCGGAATGATGAATACTCATTCCAAGGAGGGAGACTGTCGTATGGAGCTTCTTGCGGCTGCAGGGATTAAGGAAGGTGTTTCGGACAAAACGTTGAAGAAGATTTTACAATGCATTTCCACCGAAGAGGCATTAAGACTGATTAAAAATGAGGGTAAGCTTGATTCGGTTATGAAATGTGTTATGGATAAGGTTATTTTTTATCTTAACAAGAGGGCAGAGGATAAGCTTGATATCGAGTGTATTATTTACTCAAATGATTTTGGAGAACTTTCAAAAAGTGAGGGAGCAGACAGATGGTTAACTTTGTTGGTGCAGGAACAGGAGCAGTAGATCTGATAACCGTAAGGGGAATGAAGCTTCTTGGTGAGGCTGACGTAATTATATATGCGGGCTCGTTGGTTAATCCCGAGCTTCTTTACTATGCAAAAAAGGACTGTGTGATCTATGACAGCTCAAGGCTTACACTTGAGGAGGTTATAGATATTATAATAAAGGCGGAAAAAGAAAATAAGATGACTGTAAGACTTCACACCGGGGATCCGAGTATCTACGGAGCGATTCGCGAACAGATGGATGAGCTTGATAAACACGGGATAATGTATAAAACCTGTCCCGGAGTAAGTGCCTGCTTTGGCGCGGCGGCAGCTCTTAATCTTGAATATACATTACCTGAGGTATCACAGTCATTAATTATCACCCGTATGGAGGGACGTACGGATGTGCCGGAAAAGGAAACCATAGAAAGCTTTGCTTCCCATAATTGCTCCATGGCAATATATCTTAGTACCGGCATGCTGGATGAGCTTAGCAAAAGGCTTATAACAGGAGGATATAAGGAGGATACTCCTGCTGCTATAGTATATAAGGCGACCTGGCCTGAGGAAGAAAGCCACATATGTACGGTAGGAACTCTTTTTAAAACCGCAAAGGAGCATAACATAACCAAAACGGCAGTTGTTCTTGTGGGCGATGTCATAGCTCATAAGAATTATGAGAAGTCAAGGCTTTATGCTAAGGACTTTTCGACGGGATTCAGAGAGGGGAAGAAGGATGACACTTTCTGTAATTAGCTTTACAAGAGCAGGCTATGAATTATCAAAAAAAATAAATATCGGGCTTTCTTTTGATGAGTCATACAGGATAAGGCTTTATGTTAAGTGTGAGGCTTTAAGACAGGAGATTTCAGAACGGGATTATGTTGATGAAGGTTTGAGTGACTGGGCTAAAGCAAGGTTTGAAGAAGGAAATGTACTTATATTTATCGGCTCAACAGGAATAGCCGTAAGAGCTATAGCCAACATAGTAGACAATAAGCTTACGGATAGTCCCGTAATTGTAATTGACGAAAAGGGACAGTATGTAATCTCTCTTCTTTCGGGACATATGGGTGGTGCCAATTCATTGTGTAAAAAGCTGGCAGAGGCTATAAATGCAGTCCCTGTTATAACGACTGCAACTGATATAAGAGATGTGTGGGCGGTAGATGTATTTGCAAAAAAAAATAAGCTTAATATTATAAATAAGAATGGTATTAAACGAGTAACTTCCAAGCTTTTGGAAGGATATAAAATAAAGCTGCTGATACCTGACGGAGTATGTGATAAGAAGGGGATTGATAACGGTCTTATTGAACTTGATTATTATGATGATAATTATTTTGAAGTAAATTTTTTGGGAAAAAAATCTCAAGCTCATAATCTGTCTGATTATGATGTTGTTATAATCAATGATTATGTAAAGCTTAATTTAATAACAGATAGCTTAAATAAAAAAGCTGCGGATACGGATGACTTACTTTTTGAGAAACCGTTATTGCTTGTCCCAAAGGAATATGTTATCGGCATAGGATGTAAGAAAGGTAAGACAAAGGAAGAGATAAGCCGTGCCGTAAAGGATACACTTGATAATCTTGATATCGGACTTGATCAAATAGCATATATAGCCTCCATAGATTTAAAGAAGGACGAGCAGGGAATCATAGATTTTGCGGAAGGACAGAAAATTGATTATCTTACATTTACGGCAGATGAACTGTTAAGAGTTGAAGGTGATTTTACTGAATCCAAATTTGTAAAGGATAAGACAGGCGTCGGAAATGTGTGTGAAAGGGCAGCGATTCTTGCCTGTGAATACGGAGGAGAATTGATTAGAAAAAAGAGTAAATACGATGGCATAACAGTATCTGTGGCTAAGAGAAAATGGAGAATTATATTATGAAACATATAATAAATGTAATCGGTATGGGACCGGGGGAAGAAAGGTTTATGACAGATGAGGCAAAGCTTGCGCTTGATGATTCTGATGTAATAGTCGGGTATGGAGTTTATCTTGACCTTCTGAGCGAAAGGTATAAGGATAAGGAATTCTATCAGACACCTATGAAAAAGGAGGAGCAAAGGTGCAGATACTGCTTTGAAGAGGCGGTAAAAGGCAGAAGGGTTTCTCTTATATGCAGCGGTGATGCAGGGATATACGGAATGGCATCGCTTATGTATGAAATCGGAAAGGAATATCCATCCTGTGAGCTTTTTATCATCCCGGGAATAACTGCAGCAAGCAGCGGGGCGGCAATACTTGGTGCGCCGCTTAATCATGATTTTTGTGTTATAAGTCTTTCGGATTTACTTACGCCTTGGGAAAAGATAGAAAAAAGACTTAGAGCCGCTGCCGAAGCGGATTTTGCAATGGCGATATATAATCCTTCAAGTCATAAAAGACCTGATTATCTGGCAAGGGCATGTGATATTCTTCTTGAGATTATAGAACCGAATCGTCCCTGCGGTTTTGTTGAAAATATCGGAAGAGAAGGAACCAAAAGTGAGGTATGCTCATTAATTGAGCTAAGAGACAAGAAAGTAAATATGTTTACTACGGTTTTTATAGGTAATTCAACAACCGAGATTACAGATGGCAAGCTCATAACCAAGAGGGGATATTTGATAGAGGTAAGTTAGGAAAGAAAGGCAATTTACATGAAAAATACAATCATTTTTTCGGGAACTACAGAGGGAAGGACTTTATCCAAGCTTTTTTCCGACAATAAAATACCGCATATCGTAAGTGTAGCAACCGACTACGGAGAAAAGCTATGTGAGACTTCGCCATACGCAAAGATAAGAAAGGGACGTATGGATGCTTTGGCTATGATGGATTTTTTTAAGGAAAATAAGATTGAGCTAATTGTGGATGCCACACATCCTTATGCAAAAGAGGTAACAAATAATATAAAAAAGGCAGCGGATAAATCAGATATAAAGTATATGAGATATGTACGACCTATTAAGGATAAAGCAGATATGGAAGCAAGTACAAAGATAAAATATTTTGAGGATGCATCCGCATGCGTCAAAGCTTTATATGAGGTTGACGGAAATATTCTTCTTACAACAGGCAGTAAGGAGCTCTCTGCTTTTTGTTCGGATGAGGGTTTAAGAAATAAAATTGTAGCCCGTGTGCTTCCCGGAGCAGAAAGTATAAGCTTATGCGAAAAAAACGGTTTGCTCGGTAGACAGATTATAGCTATGCAGGGACCGTTTTCTTATGATATGAATTATGCTACCATAAAGCAGTTTAACATAGCTTGTATGGTAACAAAGCAAAGCGGAAGAATAGGCGGCTTTGAGGAAAAATATCTGGCGGCAGTTGATGCGGGTATAGAATTATATATAATAGGTTATC
>CALGGL010000026.1 GCA_937915975.1 uncultured Lachnospiraceae bacterium
GGAGGATGTTACGGAAAGTATTATGCCGTTTGAAGCTTCATTTGATGACATCTATGTTGGAAAGTCCGAGGATATAAAAGCATTCGGATTGGAGGATAAGTTTGAGAAGCTTGATAAGATAAGCAGGCTTTTATCAACAAGCCTTTTTATAGATGTTGAAAAGAAAACAGGCAATTTGGCCGGTATGGTCGATGAGGATTATTTTAATGAAACAAGGGACAGGCTTTTGGAAGATTTTATGACACTGTTTAAGGATTGTGACAGGATAACTGTGAGGAGTATTATGTGTAAGATACTTTCAGCCATGCCTATATTCCTTAATTCAAAGCAGGAAATAAAGGATTATTTTGATTATACATTATCGGGCTGTAAGGATATGAGTGAGCTTACCGCCTGCAACAAACTCATATGTGAGCTTATTGAAGAAGATTATTAGGCCGGGGTGATTTTATGAAGGTTGTTGATGCACCTTATGTACAAGGCTTTAAGGAAAGAAAAAAAGAAAAAATAGTAAAAAAAATCAGACATAAACGCAAGGTTGATAATGTTTATGTTGTTACGCTTCCTCTTATAACCGACGGAATTATGGATATTTATGAATATAAGCATCTGTTTCAGAAGTTCTATAAGAAGGCAAGTGACGAGATATACATATTGGGTATTGCTAAAACCAAAAGTGATGCAAATGAGGTTGTCAGGGACATTGTTCAGGATATGTATGATTCGGATATTGATTTTGATGTAAAAAAATTTTTTGGAATTTAGGGATTGACTATGCTACATATTTTGTGGGTGATTTTAAAGATAATATTGATTATCCTTGCTGTTATACTTGGCCTGGTGCTTTTGCTGGTTTTGCTTGTGCTTTTTGCACCGATAAGATACAAGGTTGCAGCGGATATCGGTGATGACATAAATGTTGTCGCCAAGGTCCGGTTTTTGTTCGTCAGTGTCAATGTCTTGTTTGACAAAAACGAAAAAAAGCTTGATACATTTCTTCGGATTCTCGGAATAAAGTTCGGACTCGGTGATAAGGAAGGAAAAGGGCACAAGGAGAAAAAGGAAAAGAAGCGGCGTGATAATAAAAAATCAATCGAAGAGCCTGAAAGCACCGAAGAAAAAAAAGAAAGTCTTCCGGTTATAGAAACAGATAACGAAAGTACAATAATAACAGATAATGCTTCGGATGCTGATGCCGTAAGTTCTGAGCCGGATGACGATTTAAGCGAGTATGACCTTTGGAGTGATGAGGAAACTCTTGATGAGGATGAAAAAAAGCTTTTCGGAAGAATAAAAAGGCTTTTTAAAAAGTCAAAGAAAACAATTGAAGACCTTGATGGAAAAGATGAGGAAGAGATTAAGGAGACGCTCTTCCAAAAGGTTGAAAAAAAGTACAATGAGCTTGCTGAAAAAAAGGCTGAGATTGATAATAAAATTAACAGATTTAAAAAATTCTGGAATATGAAATGCACTGTTAAAACCAGAAATTATATAGGAAAATATCTTATCAGCATATTAAAGCATATTGTACCGAAGAGTATAAAAGGTCATATAAGATACGGTTTTGATGAGCCTTCAACTACCGGACAGGTAACAGGATATTTAAGCCTTTTGCCGTTGGTGTATCAGAAGCATTTTTCCCTTTATCCGGATTTTTATGAAAAGGTTATTGAAGGAGAGGTTACGGTTAAGGGACGGATAATTCTCGGCTATATAGCGAGAATAGCACTTAAGAGATATATATGGCAGACAATAAAAATGGCAAGAAAAATATAAACGTATACGAATAAGAATAAATTAAGTGTTCTTGAAAGAGGAGGAATAATAAAAATGGATAATAATTTCAATGAGACAGTGGCGTCACTATTTAAGGGTATGGATTCACTTCTTTCCACAAAAACAGTGGTAGGAGAACCTACAAAAATCGGAGATACAATCATTCTTCCGTTGGTTGATGTAAACTTCGGAGTGGCAGCGGGTGCCTTTGCCAAGAAAGAGAAAGGAAGCAATTCGGCAGGCGGCGGTATGGGAGGTAAGATGTCACCTTCCGCGGTTTTGGTTATTCAAAACGGATATGCAAAGATTGTTACCGCAAATAGTGAAAGCACCGTAGGTAAAATATTTGATGCGGTTCCTGAGGTGTTTGACAGAATAGGTAATCTTATTTCCAAGAAGAAGCCTGAAGAAGAGGCTGCAGTTGCAGAGGCTGTCGATAACCTTGGCGAAGAAGAATTATTCTAAATGTATTCTTTATTTTGACTAATAGGCATATAATTATTATAAATACTTTGTTAGTGTGATGCCTATGAGAGCTTTGATAGGATATGCCATGCTTTTTTTGGCAATAGGTATATTGATATCACATTTTATAAGTGGATTTTGTGAATTTATTATTGTGATTGTTCTTTTGTTAAGTGCATATATTCTGCTTTGCAGATGCAGGGATTGATTATTATCCACTGTTTTGTTACATAATCACAATGGGAAGAAAAAACGGTTACAATGAGGTGGTTACTATGAGTTTGGCTACAGATGAAATGAGTATGGAGCTTTTGGTCAATTCGGAAAATCCTGAAGCGGCTTTAAGGAATATGCAGCCATTTATTAATCTGATGATGTATTATGAATGTGCGTTGATGGAGATAGAAACAAAGCTTAAGGTACTGAATTCCGAATTTGCCCTTCAGCATAACAGAAATCCTTTTGAATCTATCAAATGCAGGGTTAAAAAGCCTATAAGTATTATTGAAAAGATGAAAAAGAAGAATCTTGATATTACTATTGAGAATATTGAGAATAATCTTACGGATATAGCGGGTGTAAGAGTTATATGTTCTTTCCCTGAGGATATATATACGGTTTCCGAGCTTTTGTCAAAGCAGGACGATATAAATGTTGTTCAGGTTAAGGATTATATAAGAAATCCAAAATCAAACGGATACAGAAGTCTTCATCTGATAGTTGAGGTTCCGATATTTTTATCAAATCAGAAAAAGTATATGAAGGTTGAGGTTCAGTTCAGAACCATAGCTATGGATTTTTGGGCAAGTCTTGACCATAAGCTTAAGTATAAGAAGGATAATTTGAAGCATCCTGAGATAATTGCCCAGGAGCTTAAGAAATGTGCCGATATGGTTACAGCCATGGATTATAAGATGCAGGAAATACGTAATATGCTTGATTAAGCTTTGGAGGAGAAAATGGCACGTAAGATATGGAAACCGGGAAATATGCTTTATCCTGTGCCGGCTGTTATGGTTACGGTTGGAGACAGTAACATAAATAATATAATTACTATAGCCTGGGCGGGTACGGTCAATTCAGATCCGGCAATGGTATCCATATCAGTCAGAAAGTCCAGATATTCTCACGGGCTGCTTATGAAACATAAGGAATTTGTTATAAATCTTGTGACAAAAAAGCTCGCATATGCTATGGATTACTGTGGAGTTAAATCGGGACGGGATGTTGATAAATTTAAGGAAATGAAGCTTACAAGAGGGAAAGCATCAGCGGTTAGTGCACCTATTATCGAAGAAAGTCCGGTTAACATAGAATGTAAGGTTAAAGATGTTATTTCGCTTGGTTCACATGATATGTTTCTTGCGGAGGTGGTTGCTGTTTCCGTAGATGAAAAATATCTTGATGAAAAAGGAAGCTTTGATCTCGAAGCTGCCAATCTTATAGCGTATTCCCACGGAAAGTATTATACCTTGGGTGAAAAGGTGGGTAAGTTCGGTTACAGTGTAAGAAAAAAACAGACAAATAAAAAATACACAAGACAAAAAAATAAAACAAAAAAGGATAAATAATTTTTTATTTATAATATCGGTTTGCTCCGGAGAGGTAGAATAGGAGCAATTATATATGTTTAGTAAAGTGAATGGAGGCACTGTTGTCGGTATTGACGGTGCCATGATTGGAGTCGAGGCAGATATCAATGATGGTCTGCCGATGCTCAATCTTGTCGGTTATCTTTCCTCATCAGTTAAGGAGGCCGGCGAAAGAGTAAGAACTGCGCTTAAGAATTCCGGCTTTTATCTACCACCCAAGCGCATAACTATTAATTTATCCCCAGCGGATATAAGAAAATACGGTTCGGGCTTTGATTTGCCCATAGCGATATCCATTGTTCTTTCGATGGGTATTATTCCCGCTGTTGATATTTCCAAAACTATTATAATAGGAGAACTGGGACTTGACGGCAGAACATCATATGTTGACGGTGTGTTGCCTATGGTTTATCACGCTTTTGAGAACGGTTTTAAATCGTGTATTGTGCCGTATGAAAATGCGGGAGAAGCAGCGCTGGTTGAAGGAATTATGGTTATACCTGTAAAAAGTCTTTGCGAAACGATTG
>CALGGL010000027.1 GCA_937915975.1 uncultured Lachnospiraceae bacterium
ATTGACAAAAAACATGAAAGCTTTAATTATCTTAAAATATATGGGGAGCATGGATTTATTAAAGAAACAGATATACCATATCTTATAGAAGCTTTTTCTGATGAACAGTACATAGAGAATAAAGCATACATAATAAAATATAAAGAAGAGAACTTTGCCGGAAAAAATATATGGGATGATTTTAAACTGTAAAAATGTGCCGGAGCTCACATTCCGTGACACATAGCTATGACACATTATAAGAATAGCTTTTGCTATTCAAAACGATTGCATTTACCATTATTTAGATGTATAATAAAAATAATTATATTTAACTTTATGTTATGATTTGTCATCGGATTGGTTTGGGAGCGTGGTATTATGAGAATCAGCCCATACGGAATGAGCAATAATTATACAATACCTATATCGAATGTCAGCAGAGTTACACCGATTTATACTGATAATACGGTGAATAGCTCCAGGAAGGTTGCGCCTGTTGAGTGTCAGACCTGTAAGAACAGACGTTATCAGGACGGCTCTGATGAGATGGTTTCCTTTAAATCCCCGGGACATATCAGTCCTGAAGAATCCTATGCCAAGGTTATGTCCCATGAGCAGGAGCATGTTGCCAATGCCAGAGCAGAGGGAAGCAAGGATAACAAGGAGCTGGTATCGGTTTCTGTTTCACTTAAAACAGCAATCTGCCCTGAATGTGGCAGGGTTTATGTTGCCGGAGGAACAACCAATACTACTATGAAGACCACTTATTCCGATGATGCTTACGGAAAAAATAAGAAGGCGTTTGAGGCTGAGGCGACAAAGGGAAACAGAATTGATTTTGCAGTTTAAAATAGTGTTGCAACATTAATAAAAAATGGTTATAATACCAAAGGTATTTGGGAATAAATACAGCAGATTTATCTAATACAGATAAATGTGCTGTAATATTTTTTAGCTTATTTATATAAAAGAGGTTTATCATGGCTAAGAAGAGTAGAAGAGACGGATTTATGATACAGGCAGCAATTCTTGCGGCAGCAGGATTTCTGTCAAGAATAATCGGATTATTGTATGCTGTGCCTCTTTATCAGATAATTGGTGAAGAGGGAAATGGATATTATGCAACAGCGTATGATATCTACTTTATGATACTCCTTATTTCTACCTACAGTATTCCGACAGCCGTTTCAAAGGTTATCTCGCAGAGACTTGCGGTGGAGGAATACAAAAATGCCAACAAGCTCTTTAAATGTTCCATTATATATGTTCTTGTTGTAGGAAGCTTTACGGCTGCCATTACATTTATATTTGCTCCGTCACTGGTAGTTGACCAGTCGGTGCTTTGTCTTAGAATTATGGCACCTACAATCTTTTTCTCGGGATTGCTTTCCGTTTTCAGAGGCTATATGCAGGCACACAACACCATGGTGCCGACAGCTATATCACAGATTATAGAGCAGATTATGAATGCAGTTGTAAGCGTTGCCGCTGCGTATATATTTACTATGCCTTTTAGGGGCGGTGTGGATGAGAGCAAGATTGCGGTTCACGGAGCAGCGGGAAGTGCGTTTGGTACATTTGCCGGTGTAATTGCGGGACTTATATTTATCCTTATTATATATATGCGAAGACGTTCTGACATTCTGGACAAGGTTAAGTCGGATGTTAATACCCATGAGGAAAGCTACAGGGATTTGTTTAAGGTTATTTTTCTTATGGTTACGCCGGTTATTTTGTCTACCTTTATATATAATGTAAGTACAACCTTTGATATGAAGATTTATTGGAGCGCCATAGCACATAAAAGCATATCAACGAGTGATGCGGCGAGAACCTACGGAATATATTCCAGACAGTTTCTTGTGCTGATTAATTTGCCGATTGCGATTGCTTCGGCGGTTTCGTCCGCACTTATTCCGGGTATATCGGGAGCTTACAGTAAGGGCGAT
>CALGGL010000028.1 GCA_937915975.1 uncultured Lachnospiraceae bacterium
CTTGTTTTTTTATAAAAAGTGATTGAATTGTTGCCCATAAATTGTATAATTAACAGGTGGAAAAATTATTTAAAGATATTATTTGTACGAAATTGTATCATAATTGGAGGTCTTTATGAGAATAGGTACAGGCTATGATGTTCATAGATTGGTTGAAGGAAGAAAGCTTATTATCGGAGGGGTTGATATACCGTATGAGAAGGGCTTGCTCGGACACTCTGACGCAGACGTTTTGCTTCACGCTATAATGGATGCTATTTTAGGTGCGGCAGCTCTTGGTGATATAGGTCTTCATTTTCCTGATACCGACGAGCGATATAAGGGTGCGGACAGCATAATGCTTTTGAAAGAGGTTGCAAAGCTTATCGATGAAAAAAATATGCTGGTCGGTAATATTGATGCAACGATTATTGCGCAGGCACCAAAGCTTAGACCGTACATTGATGAGATGAGGGCCAATATAGCAAAGGCACTTAATATTGATATCAATCAGGTAAATGTTAAGGCTACAACAGAAGAAAAGCTTGGATTTACAGGTGAGGGACTTGGAATCAGTTCACAGGCAGTATGTCTTCTTGAGACAGTTGATAATTTTGATTACAGATTTAGCAGTGATGTATCAGACCTTGCTTATCCAAAATGCGCTTCCTGTGGAGGCTGCCCTATGAGAAATCAGTAGAATGTAAGATTTATGTGATAAAATACAGGAGGATAAAAATGTTTTGTAACGAGTGTGGCTCAAAGCTTAAAGAAGGTAGTTCGTTTTGCTCGGTGTGTGGTGCAAAAGTAATTGTACCCCTTGCTGCGAATACTAATGTTGAAAAAAAAGAATCTGTTCCTATGGAAACCGAACCGCAAACTGAAGAATTGAAATCGGACTCGACACAGTATGATGTAAATAATCTGCCACCGCAAAGTGCACCGCAGTACGATATGAATAATCTGCCACCGCAAAGTGCACCGCAGTATGATATAAACAATTTGTCACCGCAAAGTGCGCTGCAGTACGATATAAACAATCTTCCGCCGCAAAGTGTGCCGCAGCAGGGGATTTATCCACAGAGTAATTTTCAGAATTATAATATGCCGAATACGGATAAAAATGCGGATAAAGAAAACGGCTCCAATAAAAAGCTTATTGTGGCATTGTCGATTATTTCATCACTTATTCTCGTTGCGGTTATAGCAATATTGGTAATATTCGTTTTTCCTAAGAAATCGGATGATAGCTCGTCAAACGGAAGCAATAGTGCATCCGTGAAGAAAGAAAAGGATAAGGACGAGGATGGCAATCGTACTACGGCTGCCGAAACGGATACCGAAGAAGCAGTGGTTGATACATCTTACGACGGTCTTTGGAGTAATCTGTCCAATCTCGTTCCCGTGACCATAAGATATGTATCATCGGATGTTTCGGATTATCCGAATGTTAAGTTATATTTTACGGTTGAAGATTCGGACGGTAATACGGTTATGCTTTCGTCTCCGAATGCAGCAATCAAAGAAGTTGTATCAAATGGTGCCGAGGTGGAGCGTGAGATTAAGTCATTTGAACAGCTTGAGGGTCGTGAGGGTATAAGTATTGAGCTTGTGGCTGACAAGTCGGGAAGCATGGATTCCGATCTTGGGACTATGCAGACTATAATGAGTCAGTTTGTTAATGCACTTGATTATGAATCGGGTGATATGGTAGAGCTTATCGCGTTTGATTCCTATGTTATGTATATGTGTACCTATACTCAGGATACAAGCCTTTTGAATAACGGTATATATAATATGACCACATATGGAGAGACTGCTCTTTACGATGCCCTTTATGAGGCGGTTACAAATGCGGGAAGTAAGGAAGGGGCAAGATGTGTTATAGCGTTTACCGATGGTATAGATAATTGCAGTGTTCATACATCTGAGGAAGTAATAAATCTTGCCAATACATATTCAGTTCCGATATTTATTATCGGTTCCTATGGCGGTGATTATACAACTTATTCGGATATTACCGGAAGAACAGGCGGAATTTATTGGGATATAGATTCCGTATCGGATATGTCAACAATACTTGATTCGATTTATACAAGAGAGAAAAATATGTATTGTCTCGAATATGTTTCGGATTCATCAGTCGATGCATATGCAGAAAGAAATGTTTCCTGTGTAATGTCAGACAGTACCTATGGTTCCTCGATTAACACTTCATTTACTGCAACACATACTCTCGAGAAGGAAAAGCATGAATCAAGATATGAGCTTATAGTTGATGACATTTCCTGGAGTGAGGCAAATGAGGCTTGTCTTAGAAAGGGTGGACACCTTATAACGATTACCTCGCAGGAGGAAATGGATATAGCTGTTTCTCTTGCGGAAAGTGCCGAGCTTAGATTTGTTTGGATGGGTGGTTATACATCCATAAGAAATGATGAAGCTTACGGACATTGGATAACAGGAGAGCCGTTTGAGTTTCAGCCGTGGTATCCGGGAGAACCGTCAAGAACCGATGAGGACGGTGCGGCAGAAATGTATCTTATGCTATGGCAGGTAAATGATGAGTGGTCATGGAATGACCAGAGAAATGACCCTGTGGGTGAGACCGGACTTGCATATTTTAAGGGAAAGACAGGATATATCTGCGAGTATGAGGACTAATAATTTTTAAGCCGTGGAGGCATAAGATGTCGGATAAAAACAAAAAAAATAATTCAAGAAGAAAAACGATAAGATTCCTTAAGGGTGTAGTCATAGTTGATATTATAGCGATTATAGCCATAATATTTGTATTTGTTAAGTTTATAAAGCCTGATAGTA
>CALGGL010000029.1 GCA_937915975.1 uncultured Lachnospiraceae bacterium
AAGAAGGAGAAGAAAGAAAAGCCGCCGAAAGAACCAAAACCTAAAAAAGAAAAAAGCAAGATGTCAGCAGGTTGGCTTATTGCTTTATGTGCTTCAATTATTGTAATAATAGTGGGAGCCTGCACAATAGGCTTTGTGCTTTTGGGAAAGAAAAAACAGATTAAAAATGTTAAGGATGCAAGCATAAGTCTTTCGGGTGCGAGTTATACGGCTACATATGGGGAATTATTTGATAAGTCAATAAGTAATGCAAAATGGGATTATTTTAAAGAGGATGGAGAAAAGCTGGTACAGGTAAAGGGGGATTATAAGAATCTCACTTCCAATACAACAGCACCGGTTATTGTTCAGTTCAACGTGGATGATGGTGTAAAGCTTTCTTGCGTTGCGGTTAACGGAGAAGCATATTCGCTTTTAGATTCCGAAAGCTTCATAGTGGATATGTATGTTTCATACTACGGATTAGATGATGACAAGAATTCTCCTTATGACAATCAGAATACGGATGTTCCTATAACCGAGGTTACGGAAGCACCTACAGAAGCGCCTACGGAAGCAACAACTCAGGCGACAACAGAGGAAGAAAAGAACGAATATATATTAAAGAACAGCAGCTCTGAATATATCGCAGTATCCGATATAGCGGGTATGTCAAAGGAACAGTGCAGGCTTGCAAGAAATGAGATATATGCAAGACACGGAAGATTGTTTGATGATCAGGAGCTTCAGGCATATTTTGATTCCTGTAGCTGGTACTACGGATATATATCACCAAGCGACTTTGATGAAAGCGTTTTAAATGCATATGAGAAAGCAAATCTTGAAGTGATTGTCGCGTATGAAAAGGATATGGGATATCGATGATTAAAATTATAAAACGAAAAAAAGAATTAAGATATATTTTATTACCGGCCTGTATTTTAATTGCATTATTATTTACAGGCTGCGGAAAAAATAAATCAGAAAAAATAAGTCCTGATAATACCACAGAGATTATGTTTTCGGATACAGAGGTTTTAACAGATGAATTAACTGAGGAAACAGCTACCGATTCCGATGCGGAAAATATCGGAGAAGTTACCGAGACAGACATTATAAAGTATGATGATGCATCTGATACGGATGCAAATGAAGAAAAGAAAAACGGTTATCTTGTTGTTATAGATGCCGGTCATCAGGAGCATGGTAATTCCGAACAGGAGCCTGTAGGCCCCGGAGCAAGTGAAACCAAAGCTAAGGTTTCAAGCGGAACCAGAGGTGTTGTATCAGGACTTGCAGAGTACGAGCTTAATCTTATGGTAGCATTAAAATTAAGAGACGAACTGATTGATAGAGGCTATGAGGTTATCATGGTCAGAGAGACCAATGATGTGGATATAAGCAACAGTGAGAGGGCGGCAGTTGCCAATGAAGCAAATGCAGATGCATTTATCAGAATACATGCAAACGGTTCTGAGAATTCTTCTGTAAACGGCGCAATGACTATATGTCAGACAGCTTATAATCCTTATAACAGTGAATATTATGAGAAGAGCCGTGCTTTATCGGATTGCGTTCTTGACAACCTTATACTCGCAACGGGTGCCAATAAGGAATATGTTTGGGAGACAGATACCATGAGTGGAATAAACTGGTGTATGGTGCCTGTAACAATTGTTGAGATGGGCTATATGACCAATCCTGAAGAAGACGCACTTATGGCAACGGAAGAATATCAGTATAAAATAGTTGACGGAATAGCAAACGGAATAGATGAGTTTCTTGGAGTTAAATAGTTTGGAGGAATATATGGGAAGACGTGTTATATGGATAGTTTTGGACAGTGCCGGAGCAGGAGAGATGCCTGATGCAGAAAAATACGGTGATAATGGTGCAGATACATTTGGACATATTTTAAAGACATATCCTGATGCGGATTTTCACAATATGGCAAGGCTCGGACTTTTTGATTTGGAGAAAACAAGCTTTAGAAAAGAATTTGGCTTGGATAGTAAGGAAGATTGTGAGATAATCGGCTGCTACGGTAAGGCAAAGGAAATGTCAAACGGTAAGGACACCACCACCGGACACTGGGAGATGATAGGTCTTTATACCAAGATACCATTTCCTACATATCCGGATGGATTTCCTAAAGAGATAATAGATGAATTTGTGAAAAAAACCGGTTGCGGCGGAGTATATGGCAATAAGGTTGCTTCCGGAACAGTTATTATAGAAGAATACGGTGATGACCATATGAAGACGGGGTATCCTATAGTTTATACTTCAGCGGATTCTGTATTTCAGATAGCGGCATCCGAGGAAAAGGTCGGAATTGAGAAGCTGTATGAAATGTGTGAAACAGCAAGAGATATACTTCAGGGTAAGCACAATGTAGGTCGTGTTATAGCAAGACCGTTTGTTAAAACCGAAGGCGGCTATGAACGAACCACCAACAGACGGGATTATGCCCTTAATCCAAGCAGGGATAACATTCTGTGTCATCTTGAGGAGGGGAATGTTAAGACTTATGCTGTCGGTAAGATAGGAGACATATTCAATAATGTGGGAATTTTCGAGGGAGTTCATACCAACGGCAATACTGACGGCATGAATAAAACTTTAGAATATATGGATAAGGTTGACGAGGGACTTATATTTACAAACCTTGTTGATTTTGATATGAAATACGGACACAGACGTGATGTGCTTGGATATAAAAATGCTCTGGAGGAATTTGATGCATGGCTTGGCGATAAGCTAATTCCGTCTTTGAAGGATGAGGATATAGTAATAATAAATGCCGACCATGGATGTGACCCGACCTTTAAGGGAACGGATCATACCAGAGAGTATATACCCGTGCTCATTTACGGTAAGAATTTGAAGAAGGGAACAAATCTTGGAGTGATTAATTCCTTTGCCGATATAGGTAAGACCGTAGAAGAGTATCTGCTTGGAAATGTAATTGAGGATACAACTTCAATCGGAGAAAGCTTTTTGAAAAAAATTATTTAAGCATAAGATTACTGCCGTGGGGGTGAAGATATATGAGAATGTACGACCTTATTATGAAAAAGCGTAACGGCTATGAACACAGTAAGGAAGAGATAAGATATATAATTGGGGGATTTACGAAAGGCGAGATACCTGATTATCAGATGTCGGCATGGCTTATGAGTGTTTATTATAAGGGGATGACCGGTGAAGAAACCCTGGAGCTTACCAATGCCATGGCGGACAGTGGGGACAGGCTTGATTTGTCACGTATAAACGGAATAAAGGTAGATAAGCACAGTACAGGCGGGGTTGGTGACAAGACAACATTTATAGTTGCACCGATACTCGCTTCTTTAGGTGTACCTATGGCCAAGATGAGCGGAAGAGGACTTGGACATACAGGTGGAACCATAGATAAGCTTGAGGCGATAAAGGGCTTTAATGTAGCTATATCAGAGGATTTATTTATAAATAATGTCAACAATATCAAGCTTTCTTTGGTTGGACAAACGGGAAATCTTGCACCGGCGGATAAAAAGATAT
>CALGGL010000030.1 GCA_937915975.1 uncultured Lachnospiraceae bacterium
AACATTTTCTTTTACCTGCTCCGGACTGTTCTCCTCCGCATGCCAGTATATACCAACCTTAAGGCCGGCTTCTTTTGCCTTTTCAATATTACTCTTATAATATCTATCTGTGTACTGGCTGCCATCATCAAAGCCTCCGATTCTGATAATAACAAAATCACAGCCTGCATTTTTCACCTGAGTATAATCCACATCCTCCTGCCATCTTGAAACATCTATACCAAGGGATGTACCGTCATTTTTATATATGGATTTGAAGGTTTCAAAATCCTCCTTCTCCCCGGAAGCTTCTCCGCCACCGCTATAGGCATCCACAACATTGACTGTCATATTTCCATTTGTGGTATGTCCTGCATCATCAGTTAAAGTAAGCTTAAGCTCATATGTCCCTGTCTCTGATGTATTGACCTCACCATCAACCGTAAGCTCCGGGGATCTGTCAACATCATCTATATAGCTTACATAGTCAACCAGATAAAATGATGAGCCTTTCAATATCTCCATGCTCTTGGGAAGGCTAAGAAAAACAGGATTTTTCGTATCATCAGCTACTGTTAGCTCCCTTCTTGGCTCCTCAGTCATCTCCTCTGTTGTGATTTCCGTGGTAGCCTCTGTGGTGGCTTCAGTCGTAGCCTCTGTAGTGGCTTCCGTGGTATCAGCCTCAGTATCAGCATCTGCAAGCTCTGTTGTTTCTGACGCTTCTTCCTTGTTATTCTCAGGCATCTGAGACATCATATCTGTTACACCCTTTTTGATAAACAGAACAAGAGCTGCCATAACAACAAGACCAATAATATAAAGTACTACTTTCTTTGCGATTCCATTATTCATTATTTCAACTACCGCCCATATATTTGTCTCTGCCGGAAAGACGTGCCATAGCTCTTGCAAGGGACGCCCTTGAAATGTGATACTCCATAATACTTTGCTTTTGTGCCAGTTGCTCCATAGCCCTTTCCTTTGCTTCCTTAGCACGAAAAGCGTCGATCTCCTCAGGCGCTTCTGCAGAATACACCAGCACATCCACCTGGTTGTGGTCACATTTCAACATACCATCTGAAGTTATAGCCACATGCTCCTTGCCATCCGGCGTCTTGAAACGCATCTCTCCAATCTCGACAGCAGTGGTCATGCTTTCATGGTTAGCCATAATGCCCATCTTGCCGTCAGCTCCGGTGAATACAAGCATCTCGCACTCACCCTCGTAAAAGACTCGGTCGCAGGCTATTATTTTCAAAGTAAATGTATTCATACTTTTCCTTTCTTTGTTCCAAATTGCTGTTTAGTTCATTTATCTTTTAGCGAAAACTAAACAGCAATTTACAGCTTAGAAGCCTTCTCCTTCACATCTTCAATAGTACCTACGTTAAAGAAAGCTGCCTCCGGATACTCATCCATCTCACCGGAAAGAATTGCCTTGAAGCCCTGAATGGTCTTCTCTATCGGTACGAATTCTCCCGGAACTCCTGTAAAGTTCTCAGCCACATGGAAGGGCTGTGATAAGAAACGCTGCATCTTTCTTGCACGGTATACAGTAAGCTTATCCTCATCGGAAAGCTCTTCCCCATCGTAAGAATCGCCTTTTTCCGGGGCTTCTGTCTCGTCAGAAACTTCTTCTCCTGAACTTTCTTCCTCATCAGATGCTTTCTTATCATCAAAAGCCTCTTCAACATCATCGGCTTGGGACTCCTCTGCTTCGGCTTCTTCAACATCCGCACCGTCAAAAGCTTCATCCAAAAGAGGCTTTCCGCATACCTTACATATTTTTTCATCATCGGAATAAATCATTCCGCAACATTTTTTACTCATATAAATCTCCCGAAATAGAATTCATAATCTATCTTGCGCACTTATAAAGAAGCTCTTCCCATCTTCTGTCCACCTCTTCCTGATACTTTACAAGAAGCTCTTCGTTTTCAGGCTTGAAAAGGTGCTTAAATCTTCCCTGTGGTCTTAAGAAATCTTCGATAGGAAGCTTCTTTTTCGGCTCATAATTAAGAATCCATCTTCCCTCTATGACCTCAAACAAAGGCCAGTAACAGGTTTCAACCGCAAGCTTACATATCTTCATTATATCTGAGGTCTCATATCTCCAGCCTCTCGGACACGGAGACATAACATTTAAGAAAGCTGCACCCGGAGTATAGATTGCTCTTTCCGCCTTCTCATACAAATCTTTCATAGTGCCGATAAGTGTAGACTGTCCCACGTAAGGGATGTCATGATTGGCTATAATCGAAGCAAGATCCTTACGATTCTGCATCTTACCAACAGAATTCTTACCTACCGGTGTAGTGGTAGTATCCGCATACATAGGTGTAGCGGATGAACGCTGAATTCCTGTATTCATATATGCACCGTTGTCATAGCACACATAAACAAGATCATGATTTCTTTCCATGGCACCCGATAAGGACTGAAGTCCTATATCATAAGTACCACCGTCACCACCAAAGGTAATGAACTTATAGTTATCCTTTATCTTACCCTTTTTCTTAAGTGCGTAATAAGCTGTTTCAACACCTGAAAGAGTTGAGCCTGCATTTTCAAATGCATTGTGAATATAGCTGTCCTCCCAGGCAGTATAAGGATACATAAAGCTTGATACCTCAAGACAGCCGGTAGCATTACCTATAACTGCCTTATCCTCAGGCTTTAACGCACGAAGAACTGTTCTTACGGTAATCGTACCGCCACAGCCTGCACACATTCTGTGACCGGGAGCAAGACGTTCCGGTTTACTCATTACTTCTTTAAAATTAAATGCCATCTCGTTTTACCTCCCACTACTGTCTAAGTCCGATATACTTAAACTGTTCTATCTCTTTGTTACCATTCATTATATCGATAAGCTCTTCAAATACACCCTCGGCTGCTTCAACCGTATAATCACGACCGCCAATTCCATAGAAATAATTAATTGCGGTACAATTTGATTTTGCATCATAAAGAGCTGATTTAATCTCTGAACCAAGAGGTCCTCCATAAGCAGAAAAGCTCTCTGCTCTATCAAGTATAGCTGCATACTTCACATTTTTCAAAGCTTCTGCAATTTCTTCTCCCGGGAAAGGTCTGAATACTCTTATCTTGAGAACACCTGCCTTAATTCCTTTCTCACGAAGCTTATCAACAGCCTCCTTAGAGGTACCTGCTGCAGAACCGATTATAACGATTGCCACATCGGCATCAGAGGTCTTATATTCCTCAAAAAATCCATAGCTTCTTCCTGATATGGCTTCGAACTCTTTAGCTACATCAAGGATAACCTTTTTGGCATTTTTCATAGCCATTCTCTGGTTATATTTTGTCTCCATATAAAATGGTGAATTGGCATATGGGCCAACAGCCATAGGCATCTCACTGTTTAAAAGATAATTCTCAGGGTTATATTCACCAACAAAATTTCTTACAACCTCTGTTTCCAGAAGTTCGATATTTTCTACTGCATGACTTGTAATAAAGCCGTCCTGACATGCCATAAAAGGAAGCTTTACATCAGGATGCTCCGCAATCCTAAAGGACTGGATGAAGTTATCATATGCCTCCTGATTATTTTCGGCATAAATCTGAATCCAGCCTGAATCTCTTGCTCCCATACTGTCGGAATGGTCGCAGTTTATATTGATAGGTCCTGTCAAGGCTCTGTTTACAAGTGCGAGAACTATAGGAAGCCTGTCCGAAGCGGCAACATAAAGAATCTCCCACATATAAGCAAGTCCGCATGATGATGTTGCGGTAAGTGCTCTTGCGCCCGCTGCGCTTGCTCCTAAAGCAGCACTCATCGAGCTGTGCTCTGACTCAACAGGTATAAATTCCGTATCCATCTCACCGTTTGCAATAAAGGTAGAAACCATCTGCGGTATCTCTGTTGAAGGTGTAATAGGGAAGGCTGCCATAACATCCGGATTAATCTGCTTAATCGCATAGGAAACGGCTTCATTTCCTGACATTCTTTCACGAATAGACATATTAAATTCCCTCCTTCATAGTTATTGCGCCAAAGCTGCAGGCCTTTTCACATATGCCGCAGCCCTTACAGTGATCCAAATCAAAATCCTGTCTCTTTCCATCCTTTACTGCTATACAGCTGTCAGGACAAACAGGAGTACAAAGTAAGCACTGTGTACATTTATTCCAATCTATAACAGGTGTCTTTACTCTCCACTCACCGGTGTGAAACTCTCTGGCACCGCCTCCTCCATATATCTGATTACCAGGTGTAATGTCATAATATGGACTTTTTTCATTTATTTTAGATAAATCTGATGCCTGTGCCATTTATTTCACCTCCTCAAATGCCATCTTAAGAGCATTCATATTTCCTTCTATAACCTCAGGCTTCTTGGCAAATTTGTGCTTGTAGGAAGCCTCCATCTCTGACAGAAATACATCCTTATCCATTATGTCCGCAACCTTAACTATCGCTGCAAGCATAGGCGAATTAGGAAAATATTTTCCGAGTGTTTCCATGGATACCTTATGTGCATCTATGGTATATACCCTGCCCTCATAGCCCTTAAGCAAGGGAATGATTTCCTTCTTATCCTGTGAGGTATTAATTACAATGGCACCATCCTTTGAAAGTCCCTTTGTTACATCCACCGAATGAAGCAGTGTTTCATCAACAACCACAACAAAATCAGGATTATATATATTGGAATGGACTCTTATCGGCTTATCTCCTATTCGGTTATATGCCGTAATCGGTGCACCCATTCTCTCAGGTCCGTATTCAGGAAATCCCTGAACATACATACCCGTATTAAATGCTACATCCGCCAGAAGCAAAGCTGCTGTCTTGGCTCCCTGGCCACCCCGTCCATGCCATCTGATTTCAATACTCTTTTCCATCTGTGTAAATCTCCTAACAAAAAATAAAACATTATTATCTGATAAAGTTTATCAAAAAATACTGATATTTGATAAACTTCTTTATTATATACTAAAACCTTCTAAAATTCAAACTTTTTAGCAAGCCTTATTTTACCATCCCGTTAAAGCTCATAATTATGCATTGTCAATTTTTATCCGAGGGCAACGTCAAGTATCATCATTAGTACAAAGCCAAACGCAAAGCCTATGGTTCCTATATTGGAATGTTCACCCTCTGCCGACTCGGGTATAAGCTCCTCAACCACCACGTAAATCATAGCTCCGGCGGCAAACGCCAAGAGATAAGGCATAATCCCTACAAGATATGCCGAAAGCCAGATGGTAAGAAGTGCTCCCACCGGTTCAACAGCGCCGGATAAGGTTCCGTATATAAACGCCTTAAGCTTTCCGGTTCCCGCCGCACATACCGGCATGGATATAATCGCTCCCTCCGGAAAGTTTTGAACTGCTATACCAATTGCAAGTGCAAGTGCACCCATAAAGGTTATGGTCGTTTCTCCCGAACGTACTCCGGCAAATGTAACTCCTACAGCCATGCCCTCCGGTATATTATGAAGTGTAACCGCAAGTATAAGCATGGTGGATTTCTTTAGTGAGACCTTGGGGCCCTCAGCTTTTTCCTCATTTACGTGAAGGTGCGGAATTATTTTATCAAGGATTAATAAAAAGAAGATTCCGAGCATTATTCCGACTGCTGCCGGAACAAAGGAAAGCTTTCCCATATTATCCTCCTCAGACATATCTATGGCCGGAATTATAAGCGACCAAACCGAAGCAGCAATCATAATTCCGGCTGCAAAGCCCGACAAAGCCTTTTGAACATTAAGATTCATTTCCTTTTTCATAAAAAAAACACAGGCGGAGCCAAGTGTAGTTCCCAAAAAAGGAATCAACAAAGCACACATTATCTCTTTCATATCAATATCTCCATATCTACATATTTCGGCTGATTATAACATCTATATGCAAGCTAAGACCATTTATGACAAAATACATTTTCTATGAATACATGGATAAGGTTTCAATTACATCAACTATAACCTGTGTATCCGCATTCATTTTATTAATCTCATTTTGATAATCCACCTTTTCGCTGTAGTTATGGTCAAAGGCATCGGATTTCATATTAATACCGACAAAAAGTTTATTACCCATAAGATGCAATGCAATATTTCCGTATCTTGAATTGAGTGCCTCTATTCTTTCCATCATCTGCGGTGTGAGAAAATAAAAAGCATCATGCTCATAAAAAGCATCTGTTTTGAAAATCCTGTTAAACATACTGCTTTCAAGGGCAACCTTCTTATTTTTGGAGCTTGCCTTATACATAAATGTATTGGACAGGCATCTTACAGAAGCAACATTTTTATAAGGAAAATCAAATACAAACATACGCCCCTTAAAATATGTAGTTGTATGGGAATTCTTTCCGGAGGTATGGTACTGAACGGTAACATCCGCCTGTTCGAAATGTATGCCGTTGTAATATGCGGAAAGATAATCCTCAGTTTTAAATCTGTTACCCATACTTACAAGATTAAAAGATCTTACTGCCTCCTCGGCAAATCCGCTTTCCCACATATAGTTAACATTCTGAAATCTCTGCGACAAAAGCTGTGTTACAAAGGTTCTTTTGTAAAGCTCCTTGAATTCCTTTTTTGCTTTATTGGAATTCGCATTACCGTAAATTATTCCAAGAAAAAGTATAATAAAAATAACCGGTGCAAGAGCCATGGCATTCGGAGCAAGCGGTGCTACCATAGCCAACAGTGCATACATAAGCATAGGCAAAATCATAATTACCATCTGCGCCTGAATTTTCTTGCGAAGAGCCTCAAGCCTGTTAATAGTTTCATGTATTCCCATAAAAAGCATCCTCCCCGTTTTTATTCTTCATTATCTTTGTTAAGATAATCATCTATATATTTGTAATAATTATAATTACATATATTTTCCGCCATACTGAATTTATTTCTTACCTGTGTCACTTTGGCAGCCACATAATCCTCATCCACAGGTCTTTGGTCAAGGCTTATTACCTCACCCGTATTGGCATTGTAGGATATTCTGTCGGTTATAAAGCTTCTGTCGTTAAACATAACCAAGCCTTCACTGTCAGACAGTATATCCTGACCTGCAAGCATTCTTGAATCATAATCCAGTCCCATGAGATTAGACACTGTAGGAAGAATATCCAAGCTGCTACAGCACTTACTTACATATACCGGTTTTTCCATGGAAGCCGACCATATAATAAGTGTATTTTCGTACCACTCAAAGGTATTGTCAAGTGTACGACCGGCAAGCTCATCCTCTACCTCCTTATTATCATAAGGCACATGATCTGCGGTAAGCACAATCAGTGTATTGTCGGCGATACCTTTCTCCTCAAGCTTTTCAACCAGCTTTTCCATTGCCAGCTCAAGCTCATACTGGCAGGCAATATATGCCTTGGTTGTTTCCGAGTATTCCAGATTCTCAACTAAATCCTTATGCTTCTTTGCCATGGCATTACCGCCAAAATTATACATAACGTGACCGCTTACAGTCAGATAATATGTATGAAACGGCTGTTCTCCCGCATATTCATCAAAGGTTGTTTCAATCATTCTTTCATCGGATTGTGGCCAGAGCATAACACCCGACTCACTGTATTCCGGCTCGTAACCGTTTCCGACTCCAATCCAGTCATATCCAAGATTGGGATGAGATATATTTCTGTCATAATAATCATAATAATTATTGTGGTATCCCGTAACCTTATAGCCTTTATTTAAAAGCTGTCTGCTTAAGGTGAACATCATATCGTTTTTATTTTGTCCTGCCTTAGCCATGCTTAAATATCCGCCGCTTTTAGGCATAAGACCCGTAAGGTCGGCATACTCACCTCCGAGTGTAGAGCCATACCAAAGAGGCGTATAATAATTATCAAAGCAAAAGCCTCCGTATTTCATTTTATAAAGCATCGGAGTTCTTTGTTCATCTATTACAAGTCCCGAAAAGCCTTCAGCCACAACAAATATAAGATTATATCCTTCAAACATACCGGTATATTCATTTTTGTTGGTAGGCTTAACCTGACTTATATATTCATGCATGGCACGAATATTTTCATTCGGAGCTTTTTCCATAAGTTCATCAAAATCTATATCAAGAACATTCGGAGAAGCGTCTGTTACATCCTCCTCAACAAGAAGCTCCGTCGTCAATTCCTCTTTATCATAGTCTTCATCATCCGACACAGCCATAACCGGTTCAGCAGTTATTTCTTCGTAATCGCTGTCGTCAACATCATCCTCTGCCAAAAAAGAAACGTTATTATGATTTATTCCCAGCTTTTCCTTTATACCAAGCTTTGTATCCAGCCATAACGCTTCCGATACCCCAAGCTTTTCAACAGCCATATCAACAGATGTATAATCGGAATAAACCTCCTGTGCCGAATAAACATTTTTTCTTCCGAGCTGCATTTTTATCATAATAAGTAAAAATGATAAAACTGCAATTCCCGCCATGGCAAAATACATAAAAATCTTATGCCTTTCAAAATCAAGCAGCTTCCGCAGAAATACCGAAAGCAAAATCAAAGGAACGAGAATAAGAATTATAACCCACCATTCCTCTTTCATTTCTTTAGCTATAACATCCGTAAAATCAAGTGCCTGTCCCGCAACATTGATAGAGCCCGAAAGTGACAAATATGTACCGAAAACTCCGCTGAATACAATTTGAACAATAAAATAAACAATTAAAACTATCGTAAATAAAAATGTGAGTATTTTAGATACAAGCTTCTGAAATAAGCTTATAACCGTTCCAAATACAATTCCGTAAAATGCACCGAACAAAAGCTTATAAGACAGATAATACGGTTTAAAACCGAATCTCACAAGATGAAACAAGAGTTCAAGGTACATAAAAAGCATAACAAAATAAAACTCCAAAGAAGAAAATACGCGTTTAATGTTTATTTTCTTTTTTTGAGTTTCAACTTCCGTGTCATTTATCACTATTACGGGTATGTCCATATCCGCATCATCAGCAACGTTGTCTTCGGCAGTATCGTCATCGGCTGTTTTGTCTTCAACAGCTTCGTCTTCAACGTTTTTTTCGGTGTTATTAACATCCATAATACAGTTACTCCTTTTTACGTCACCTATTATACTCTAAGCCCCGCATTAAATGCAACATAATAAAAGCAGCCGGCGTTTTACAAAAAACAAATTAGTAAAAAAATGCAAGATATGATATAATGAAAAATACGATAATTAAAGCTATACAAATCGGAGGATAAAATGGCAGACTGCAGAGAATTAATTGAAATATGTAAAGGTAGACACATCTATATACAAACCCATAACTTTCCGGATCCGGATGCCATAGCATCCGCTTTCGGACTTCAAAAGCTGATGCAGCATTTCGGTATTTCATCAACGCTTTGCTACGAAGGTCGTGT
>CALGGL010000031.1 GCA_937915975.1 uncultured Lachnospiraceae bacterium
GTAGTTGTGATACTTGTAGTCGTACCGCTTGTTGTTGTAGTTGTTGTGGTAGTTGACGGTCTGGGAGTTGAAGCACCGCCGTAGTACTCAGAAAGTGAGATACCGTTGCCTGCGCGTCCAAGCGGGATAGTATGGTCAAGGCTTACGAACTTGCCGTCATTTGTCTGCCAGAGGGCAGGCTTGATGAACTCATACTTCACATCGTCCCACTTCTGGAAGTTATCGTAAACAAGTCCGCCTGTATCCGATGAGTTCTCATTGAAGCACCAGAATGTGTGGTGGATA
Organism: uncultured Lachnospiraceae bacterium; assembly: GCA_937915975.1. Taxonomy (GTDB): domain Bacteria; phylum Bacillota; class Clostridia; order Lachnospirales; family Lachnospiraceae; genus Coprococcus_C. The sequence goes on from CALGGL010000031.1 coordinate 286, forward strand.
TGCTTGTCGATCATGTAATCGCGGAGCTCCTGCATCCAGTGAACGTTTTCACCGGTCTTGTCGTGCTCCTCATCGACCCAGCCGCCCCATTCGCCCATGAGCAGCGGATACATATTTTCCTAATCTTGACAAGCTGGAAAACTGGAAGCTTGTGGGAGAAAGCGACGAACATACTTACTTTAGTATTGAGTATTTCTTTTATAAATATGAAAATACGTCACCTTTGGAAATTTAATTGTTTAAAATATACAAAAATACTTTTAAAAAGTAATTAGATGTGATATAATTTTACGAGGATTTTTTAATTACATATTTTTCAGGAGGTTTACATATGGGTAATATATTGGTTACAACAGGTTCAAACATTGAGGGGTATGAAATTGTTGAATATTTGGGCTTCGTGAGTGGCGAAACGGTTTTAGGTTCTAATTTCTTAAAAGGCTTTGTAGCAGGCGTTACCGAAGCGTCTGATTCTGAAAGTGAAAAGCTTACCGCAAACTTAGAGCAGGTTAACGGAATTGCTCTTGAAAAGTTAAAAAGAGTTGCTGAGCAAAAAGGCGCTGATGCTATAATAGGTCTTCAGCTTAATTATACACAGTTCGCAAATTATTCTGTCGGAACAATCGCTTCCGGAACAGCAGTAAGACTTGTGAAAAAGGATATTATTGAGCAGGTTATCTCAAAGGATTTATATGTTACAAATTATTATAACAGACTTGTACCGAGACCGGTAAAGGTTATATTGAGCGGAACCAACAAGTCGGTTAAGATTGCAGCATGGTTCTTTAATTATAATATGGATGATATCAAAGCCATCAGAGCAGATGTTGAATTGACTAATTTGTACGAAGAGAAGCTTTTGCTTAAGGATTTGGATTTTGTGTTTGAAAAGGGTAATGTTACTCAGATAGAATCAAACGAAATTGATTGTAAACTACCTGCAAAGGATATACTTCTTATAAAGGATTCTAAGGTTACCATATCAAAATACGTAACAAGCAGAGGCGTGTTTGCATGTAATGATTTACCTATTAATGTTACTATGCCTATTCACAGACTTATCGCACTTAAGGAGAAACGCGGAATTGATGCGGTTGAAAAGTATAAGACTGACGGTATGGTATGGACATGTAACTGTGGTTATGTAAATGAAGCAGGTTCTGACGAATGTGTAATCTGTTCACGTAAGCAGGAGGATATGAAGAGTACATCCAAGTTCAATCCTGATGAAATGATTGCAAAGATGCAGACAAAAGAATATGTAATAGAGATTAAAGATGTTCTTATGGAATACATTAAGGATATTGACAGTGAGTACAGAATGGAACTTCTTGAAATAATGGAATCAGGCTTGCAGTATGAAAAGACAAGAGGCAATATGAAAGATACTGTTATCGAGAAGGTTGAAAAGGTATTCGAAGGACATTAATAATAGATTGAGGTGGCACTTATGGGTTCCGGTCTTAGTATGGCCAGTGTAAATAAAATTAAAGAATTAGCAGCACAAAGAGAATACAGCCTTGCACTGGATATTATAGATAGTCAGGACTTGTCAAAATCTCTCAATCCTCAGTTTTTAAGATTATGTGGTGAAATTTTTATTAAATCAAAAAGATATGCGGATGCAAGGGAAATATTGGTAAGAGCCCACCGTATGGCACCTGAGGCAAAGAGAATTATATTTGATTTGGTTGAGTTATATACCAGAATGGGCTATAAGGAGCTTGTCGAAAAATATTACGAAATATATTTAAGTGATGCTGATGAGGAGAGTATCGATACAAAGCAGCTTAAATATGTTTATGATAAGTATAAAGGAAAAACGACTGAGGAGATAAGATCTTATATTATTCCGTATTATACCGATAATATGGATTATGATTGGAGCTTTGAGGCGTACCTTTTGCTTGTTTTGCTTGATGATGAAGACGATGAGTCATTGATTAAAAGTCTTTATGATGAATATAATGCTACCTATAAGAACAGTAATAACTGTAAAATAATCGATTCGATTAACGATGATAAGTCAATAGCTACAAGCTTGTTTTATAATTTCAAAAAAGAGGATATTGAAGATAACGACGTTAATCAGAAAGTTGTCAGAAGAGAAGAGAGAAAACAGCTCGAGGCAGATAACGAACGTATTAATCCTCCCGAAGCAGAGATTATAGAAATAGTTGATGAAGAAGAGGAAAAAGCGTCAAAGGGATTCTTTAAAAAGAAACGGATTAATAGTGAGAGTGATGATTCCGGTGAGACTAACGAGGATAACTCTGAAGACAAAGCCTCTGATGAAAAAGGTTCTAAGAACGATAACTCTGATGATAAAGCTGTTGAGGAAGAACAAATTTCGGATGATACATCGGGAAATAAAGATGATGATTTAGAGGCTAAGGATTCTGTCGGAGAATCAGATTCTTCAAATTCAAATAAATTTACTGGTTTTTTCAAGAAGATGTTTTCTAAGAATAAAAACAGTGAAGCTTCCGAAGATGAAA
>CALGGL010000032.1 GCA_937915975.1 uncultured Lachnospiraceae bacterium
ATATATAATTCTTACATCAAATCGTTTAGTTATATTTCCTAAAAATATGAATAATTCACTTGGGTTTGAGCTAAGAAATGCAATTTAAGTATTGCATTTCTTTTTTTCTTGTTATAAAATAAAGCCAAGTGGGTGTGAAGTGGGAGCGATTACCCTCCAAAGTGGGTGTAAAATAATTGCGATTCCCCAAAATAAAAAGCCACAATAATACATTTGATAAACATAAGGATAAGTTGAAATGAACAGAGATATGAAAGGAAAATCGAATCATAGCCTGGATTCTAAGGGCAGATTGATTATACCGTCAAGACTCAGAGCAGGTCTTGGCAGTAGTTTTGTGCTCTGTAAAGGTATGGATAAAAATATAATTGCTTATCCTATGGAGGAATGGGAAAAGTTTTCGGAAAGGCTGAATGCATTGCCGGTATCTGACAAAGATGCCAGAAGCTTCAAAAGATTTTTTCAGGGCTCGGCGTGTGATTGCGAGTTGGATGGAAATTCTCGTATTGTAATTCCACAGGCACTCCGTGAGTGGGCAGGAATAGATAAAGAAGTTGTTATGGTTGGATACGGAAATACAGCCGAGATATGGAATGTTGACTCATTTGATGAAAAGGACAAATACAGTGAAGGTAATATTGATGAAATATCCGCAGATATGAGTGCTAAGTATAACATCTAAAGTCGGAAGCAAATAACTGACTTACAAAACAGAGGTAAATACAAAAGCTTGCGAGGTAAGGAAAAAGAAAAATGGAATTTAAACACATATCCGTTCTTTTAAATGAAACGATTGATAGTTTAAATATTAAGCCGGACGGTATATATGTTGACGGAACACTGGGCGGTGGCGGACATTCATTGGAAATATGTAAGAGACTCGGCGATGGCGGAAGACTGATAGGTATTGATCAGGATGAGGATGCCATAGAAGCGGCAACAAAAAGACTCAGTGATTATAAAGATAAGGTAACTGTAGTTCACAGCAACTATAACAATATTAAAAGTGTTTTGAATAATCTGGGGATTGATAAGGTTGACGGAATAGTTCTTGATCTTGGCGTTTCATCTTACCAGTTGGACAACCCCGAAAGAGGCTTCACATATCGTGAGGATGTACCCTTGGATATGAGGATGGATAAAAAAAGCAGTATGACTGCTGCGGATATAGTAAATGATTATTCCGAGATGGAGCTTTTCCGGGTGATAAAGGATTACGGTGAAGAACAGTTCGCAAAAAATATAGCCAAGCATATAGTTAAAGCCAGACAGGAAAAGCCTATAGAGACAACAGGTGAATTAAATGAGATTATAAAGGCTGCCATTCCGGCAAAGATAAGAGAGCATGGTGGACATCCCTCCAAGAAAACCTATCAGGCAATACGTATTGAGCTTAATAATGAGTTGGAGGTCCTTGAAAATTCTTTGGATACGATGATTGAACTTCTTGCTCCGAAGGGCAGACTTTCAATTATAACATTCCATTCATTGGAGGATAGAATTGTAAAAAATATATTTAGAAAAAATATGAATCCGTGTACATGTCCTCCGGATTTTCCGGTTTGCGTATGCGGTAAAAAACCTACAGGAAAAATAGTAACCAGAAAACCTATAGTTCCGGGGGATGAAGAGCTTGCAGATAACAAAAGAGCAAAGAGTTCTAAGCTTAGAGTCTTTGAAAGGATTTGAGGAACTATTAAACAAACAGGGAGAGAGTTTTATGAGTGAGAGAGTGAGAGAAAGATATTATATCGACGGAAGTACTGTAAGAAAGGTAAGGGAAGTATCTGAAGTGGTTGAAAGACCGAGAAGAAGTCCGGAGAGAACACCACAAAGGTCACCTCAGAGGGCACCACAGAGGAGAGAAAATCCAAAGGTAAATAAAAAGATATCTGCCAAGGCGGACAGAGCACTTGCCTTTGATATGAAATATACTATGTTTGTTATGGCTTCCATTCTTATAGTAATATGTGCATGTGTATTTATGCTTCATATGGAATCAGCCATAAATGAAAGAAAGAGCAATATAAATGCTCTTGAAAACGAACTCGAGACTATCGAGGATGACAATGCGGCATTGAAGCTTTCTCTTGAAAGCATGTACAGTCTCGATGAAATATATGATGTGGCAACCAATGAACTTGGCATGGTTTACGCAAGAAAAGGTCAGATTGTATATTACGAAAGTGCAAATGAGGATTATGTAAAACAATTTCAGGATATTCCCGAATAGGTTTTATATGAGTGTTTGAGGTGTATAGTTATGGCTCAGAGTAATCAGGGTAACAGAAAAAGGAAAAGCCATAAATTTTTATCAAGAATGAAGAAAAGACTGCTGGTTGTTATTATAATAGCACTGGCAGCTTTTGTTGTGCTTGTGGGAAATATTATTAAGATTAATATGGATAACGGAAAGGAATATGAACAGAGGGTTTTGGCACAACAGGGATATTCAAGTGTGGTTATTCCTTATAAGAGAGGCGATATCGTTGATTCAAACGGAACCGTACTCGCAACCAGTAAAAAGGTTTATAATATAATTCTTGAGCCGAAGAATATTTTAGAAAAGGATAAATATTATACGGCAACAACAAGCGCATTAAAACAGTATTTCGGATTTACCGACAGTGAGCTTGCCGATGCTCTGTCGGATCCCAATTCTTATTATAAGGTTACAAAAAAGAAGCAGGATTATGAGCTTGTAAAGGAATTTCAGGAGTTTTGTAAAACGGATGCCGGTAAAAATGTCAGAGGCGTTTATTTTGAAGAAGAATATATTAGAGTCTATCCGAACGGCAATCTTGCCTGTCATTTGCTTGGCTATACGGTAAGCGGAAATGTGGGACAGTATGGTATCGAGCAGTATTACAACGATGAGTTAAACGGTTCGAACGGTAGAGAGTACACTTATCTTAATGAAGATTATGGCTTGACCGATACTATAGAACCGCCGGTAAATGGGTATAATCTTGTTACAAGCATAGATGCCAACATTCAAAAGATAATTCAGGAAAAGGTAGATGAATATATGGAGACAGAGGGTGCCAAAAATGTTTCGGTAATTGTTATGGACCCTAATACCTGTAATATACTTGCGCTTTATAATTCACATTCCTTTGATCCTAATGATGCACAAAATCTTGAGGCTGTAAGATATCAGTTTGAAAATCCTGATCCCGATTCTCCGTATTCGAGCTTTGAAGATTTTGAACAAAATTGTACAGATGAGGAAAGGGTAAACGCTTTAAATGAGGTATGGAGAAATTTTGTCGTAAGTGATGTGTTTGAGCCGGGATCGACTTATAAGACCTTTACTATTTCGGGAGCGTTAGAAGAAGGAGTCATTAAACCGGACGATACATTTTATTGTGACGGCGGTGAACAAAAGGATATATTCTATATAAAGTGTCATGCGTACAAGTATGGCGGACACGGAATGGTTGATGTCGCCGGTGCACTTGCTAATTCCTGCAACGATGCACTTATGCAGATATCTGCGAGAGAGGGTGCGGAGAAGTTTGATAAATATCAGGTGCTTTTTGGTTTTGGACAGAGAACAAATGTTGATCTTCCGGGCGAACCTCTTAACTCCGGTTTAAGTACTATAGTTTATCATGCTGACAATCTACACGTGACAGAGCTCGCAACCTCATCCTTTGGTCAGGGTGTGTGTACATCAATGATGCAGATAGGAACAGCGTTTTGTTCTGTAATTAATGGCGGATATTACTATCAGCCGAGCGTGGTACAAAGAATTGAGGATGATAACGGAAATATAATCGATAACCTTGATAATGTACTTGTTAGAAGAACCATTTCCGAAGAAACTTCAGCAATAATGAGAGAAGAGCTTTTCGGAGTTGTTGAAAACGGAACGGGTAAAAGAGCATCTGTTGAGGGCTACGCAATAGGCGGTAAAACCGGAACGGCTGAAAAGCTTCCTCGTGGTAACGGAAAATATATCATTTCGTTTATAGGCTTCGCACCTGTTGATAATCCTCAGGTTGTTGTATATGTTGTGGTTGATGAGCCTAATGTTGAGGACCAGGGTTCAAGTGCTGCTTCATCATTCATATTTGCGGATATCGCAACCGAGCTTTTTCCTTATATGAATATATATAAAACCAATGATAATTATGACCTTGATTTGATAGATGTCGAGGATGAACCTACAGACTCAATCTATGAAGGCGATGTTCCGGAAAATGATGTCGCGGGAGGAAGCGATAACCCGTATGTGGGTGGCTTGACCGAACAGACATCGGAGGAACAAAATACAGACGATACTACGGAAAATACGTATACAACAGAGGAAATTGTACCTGAAACAGAGTAGTAATTTGAATTGCAGGTTATACAAAAGCATAATTTTAAATAAAATTAAATAAAGAAATATTTTGGTGTATGTGTATGAATGTTTTTACACATCATAACAAACTGAGACTGTTACATTTTTTTGTGATTGTCGTGCTGCTTACGTTGCTTATGGTTTTTCGGCTCTTTTATATAATGCTTGTGAAATCAAAAGCCTACGGTGACGCCGCATCGGCAATACAGGAGAGAGAAAGAAGTATAAAGGCACCACGAGGTCTTATATATGACAGAAACGGAGTTGTTATAGCGGGTAATAAAGCGGTTTGCTCCATATCCGTAATCCACAGTCAGATAACGGATGAGGAAAGAGTGATAAAAGAGCTTTCCGAGCGCCTTGACATGGACGAGTCTGTTATAAGAAAAAAGGTCGAGAAGGTTTCATCAAGAGAAAAAATAAAAAGCAATGTTGAAAAAAGCATAGCGGATGAAATCCGAGACCTTGACCTCGATGGAGTGATGATTGATGATGATTACAAAAGATATTATCCGTACTCAGAGCTTGCTTCCAAGGTTATAGGCTTTACGGGAGCGGACAATCAGGGGATTGTCGGAATAGAGGTGGAATACGATGATGTACTTATGGGTACAAACGGCAGTATCAATACTCTTACCGATGCAAGAGGCATAGAAATAGAAGGTGCTGCAGAAGGAAGAATTGATCCGATACCCGGAAATAATTTAGTGCTTACACTTGACGTAAATATTCAGATGTATATAGAACAGGCCGCCATGAAGGTTATGGAGGAAAAGAATGCAAACAGAGTCTGTATAATTGTTATGAATCCTCAAAACGGAGAAATTTACGGTCTGGCAGATGTACCGGAATATAATTTAAACGAACCGTTTGTTTATAACAGAGATGATATTCCGGCAGACAGTGTAACTCAGGATAATCTGAATAATATGTGGAGAAATTTCTGCATAAATGACACCTATGAACCCGGCTCAACATTTAAGATAGTTACCGCAACCTCCGCCTTTGAGGAGGGAGTCGTAAGAATAGAAGATACATTTTACTGCCCCGGATATAAGCTTGTCGGAGACAGAAGAATCAAGTGTCACAAAACAGTAGGACATGGCTCCGAAACCTTCAAGCAGGGAATTATGAACTCCTGCAATCCTGTTTTTATGGAGGTGGGCGCCAGAGTAGGGGCAGAGAATTTTTATAAAAATATGGAGAAGCTTGGTCTTTTTGAGATTACAGGAGTTGATCTTCCGGGTGAAGCTAATTCCATTTTTCATAAGCTTTCTGATGTAGGTGAGGTTGAGCTTGCAACAATGTCTTTCGGACAGTCCTTTCAGATAACTCCGTTGCAGCTTATGAGAGCCGTATCCGCCGTAGTAAACGGAGGTACACTCGTTACACCGCATTTCGGAAAATATATAACAGACAATAACAATAATATAATAAGTGAATTAAAATATGATACTAAAGACGGTGTTATAAGTGAGGAAACCTCAGAGACAATGAAATATCTTCTTGAGGCGGTTATCTCGGAGGGCACCGGAAAAAATGCGTACTTAGAGGGATATTCCATAGGCGGGAAAACAGCAACCAGTGAAAAGCTTCCGAGAAGCAGCAATAAATACATTTCCTCATTTATCGGTTTTGCTCCTGCAGAAAATCCTACGGTATTAACACTAATACTAATAGATGAACCTGAGGGTATTTATTACGGTGGAACCATAGCCGCACCGGTTGTGGGAGATATATACAGCAACATACTTCCTTACCTCGGAATTAAAAAGCTTGAGGTGGAAGAATAACTTATATGAAGCGAAAGATAGACTAAAAAAAATATTATACGAAAGGATTTTAAGCCATGAACAAATATGATGTTATCTTACCTATACTGATTGCGTTTTTTACAAGTGTTATACTCAGTCCGATTTTTATTCCTTTTCTTAAAAAATTAAAGTTCGGACAGTTTGTAAGAGATGAGGGACCGGAGAGCCATCTGAAAAAAGCTGGAACACCTACTATGGGCGGACTTATTATTTTGTTCAGTATAGTCATAACATCATTGTTTTATATAAAGGATTATCCTCAGATAATACCGGTTTTGTTTTCTACACTTGGCTTCGGAATTATAGGTTTTTTGGATGATTATATCAAGGTTGTAATGAAACGTTCCATGGGGCTTCACGCATGGCAGAAGATGCTGGGACAGTTTGTTATAACCGGAATCTTTGCATATTATATAAATGAACATACAGACCTCGGAACCACTATGATTATTCCGTTTATAAATAAGAGCGTGGATATGGGCTGGGTATATTATCCTTTCCTTTTCTTTGTTATGATAGGAACCGTAAACGGCGCAAACTTCACGGATGGACTTGACGGACTTGCTTCGTCGGTTACTGTACTTATAGCAACCTTTTTTACAGTTGCCGCCATCGGACTTGGTTCGGGGGTTGCACCTATTACCTGTGCGGTTGTAGGAAGCCTGCTTGGATTTTTGGTTTATAATGTATATCCGGCAAGAGTGTTTATGGGCGATACGGGTTCACTTGCTTTGGGCGGATTTGTGGCTTCCGTAGCATTTGTGCTTCAGATGCCGCTTATAATTCTGCTTGTTGCATTCATATATTTTGCAGAGGTGCTTTCCGTAATTATTCAGGTTACATCATTTAAGCTTACCGGCAAGAGAGTATTTAAGATGGCACCTATACATCATCATTTTGAGCTTAGCGGATGGCCGGAAACCAAGGTCGTTTCGATATTTGCAATAATAACCGCAATTCTTTGTTTTATAGGAATTTTGGCTATATAGTACATTTTTAGGGAGGAAAATGCTATGGATAAAAAGGTTTTAGTTGCGGGAGCGGGAAAGAGCGGTGTTGCTGCGTCAAAGCTTCTTGCAAGAAACGGCAGAGAAGTGATTCTTTACGATGAAAATATGAAAGGTGAATTAAAGAGAGAAACAGTTCTTGCTAAATTTGACGATGCATCTTTTAAGGAAAATATAGATACTATTTTGGGGACTATAACAGATGATGAGATAAGTGCCTGTGATTATATGGTCATAAGTCCGGGCATCCCTACCGATAACGGCTTTGCAAAAAGAGTAAAAAGTCTCGGCGTAAGAGTTTTAAGCGAGATAGAGCTTGCATATATGTATGAGCAGGGTACGGTTATTGCCATAACAGGTACCAACGGAAAAACCACCACCACAACTCTTGTGGGAGAGATAATGAAGGCTCATAATGATGAGACCTTTGTGGTTGGTAATATCGGAATACCTTATACGGACCTTGCTGATAAAACAACGGAAAGCTCTGTAACGGTAGCGGAGATAAGCAGCTTCCAGCTTGAGACCGTGGAAACCTTCAGACCGCATATAAGTGCCTGTCTTAACATCACTCCCGATCATCTTGACAGACACCATACATTTGATAATTATGCTTCATGCAAGATGGCAATAGCCAAAAAGCAGACAAAGGAGGATTATATAGTTCTTAATTATGATGATCCGGAAACCTTAAAGAGAGCTGATATAGATAATGTTAATGTGATATTTTTCAGCAGACTTACCCATCTTGATGAGGGTGTATATGTTGATGTGGATGATGTTGTAATAAAAAAGGACAATGTTATAACAAAGATTCTTTCGCTTAAGGATATAAATCTTCTCGGAACACATAATGTTGAAAATGTTCTTGCTGCTGTTGCGATTACATATTTTGCAGGTGTTCCTGTTGAGACAATCAGAAAAGTTTGTACTGAATTTAAGGGTGTTGCACATAGAATAGAATATGTCAGAACCGTAAACGGTGTTAAGTATTACAATGACTCAAAGGGAACAAATCCCGATGCTGCCATAAAGGGTATCAAGGCTATGACAACAACAACTTTTCTCATAGGCGGAGGCTATGATAAGGGTGTTCCGTTTGATGACTGGATAGATGCCTTTGAAAATAAGGTAAAATATCTGGTGCTTATCGGACAGACAGCTAAGACAATTGCAACCTGTGCAAAAAACCACGGCTTTAACAGTATAGTATTTATGGATTCACTTGAGGAGGCTATAGACTTCTGTTATAAAAATGCCAGACCGGGAGATGCTGTGCTTCTTTCTCCTGCGTGCGCAAGCTGGGGTATGTTTAAGAATTATGAGCAAAGAGGAGATTTGTTCAGAGATTATGTAATGAAGCTTGAGAGTGATGAGTAAAAACGGAAATATGAAGTAAAACTCATTTAATTGATTATTGATACAAGGAGTGAACCGGTAGTGGAAAAAAAGAGACGCACAACTAAAAACAGCTTCTGGGTTAAGGGCGGTTATACTGATTATCAAAGTATTTTCTTAATCTTTGTAATTGTGCTTTTCGGACTTATGATGGTTTACAGTGCAAGCTCTTACCGTGCTATAAGAAGCGGTCTTCCCGGTACATATTTTATGGTTAGACAGGCGATATTCGGTGTTATCGGATTCATAGGTATGTATGCCATATCAAGGGTAAACTACAGATATCTGTCGAATCTTTCACTTGTTTTAATGTATGCTGCAATTGCGATGCAGGTTTTCGTTCTCATACTCGGACGTGCAAGTCACGGAGCAACAAGATGGATAGAGTTAGGTCCCGTGCAGCTTCAGCCATCAGAGATAGCAAAGCCGATTATTATAATATATATGGCTGATGCCTGCGTTAAAAAATCAAAGTACCTAAACAGTATTATAGGTATATTTAAGCTTGTTTTACTTCCTGTTATATGTATAGGTCTTATAGCTGTCGAAAACTTAAGTACGGCAATTATATGCTTTGCTATAGTTGTGGCTATATTATTTGTGGCAAGCCCGAAGCTTTTTAATCTCTTTATACTTGGAATAATAGGAATTGCCGTTGCCGCCATATTGGCATTCGGTGTCGGGTACAGAAGTGACAGATTTGAAGCCTGGCGACATCCGGAAACAAGTGATTCGGGATTCCAGACATTGCAGTCGTTGTATGCAATCGGTTCGGGAGGCTTCTTTGGAAGAGGGCTTGGAAACAGCATACAAAAGCTTGGATTTTTGCCGGAGTCACACAATGATATGATTTTCTCGGTAATATGTGAGGAACTCGGATTGTTTGGAGCTTTAGTGGTAATAACCCTGTTTATAATGCTCATCTTCAGATTTAAATTCATAGCTGACGGTGCAATAGACAGCTTCGGCGGTTTTATCATAACGGGTGTCATAACTCATGTGGCTGTTCAGATTATAGTAAATATAGGCGTTGTAACCAATACCATACCGCCTACCGGAGTAACCCTTCCGTTTATAAGCTATGGTGGTACATCTTTGATATTTATGCTTGCGGAAATCGGTCTTGTGCTTTCTGTTGCCAGACAGATGAGCCTTACCGAATAAAAGATTTTCCAAGGCAAACATATATGAGGAATATCTGCATATGAAAAAAAGATATATTTTGTTGTTTTTATTGATAATCATTATATCGGGAATTTTGTACGTAAGTACATTTAAAATAAAAGAGATAAAGGTAACGGGCTGTTCGAAGGTTGATGAGCAGGTTATTATTGAAGCGGTAAGAGATAAGAGTTTTGCCAATAACACAATTGTGCTTTATATACAAAATAAGATAAAGCCAATAGAGGACATTCCGTTTGTTGCCAAAATAGATATTGATTATGTTTCCAAAAATGAAATATCGGTAACTGTTTATGAAAAGTCGGTAGCCGGATGTGTTGAATATATGGACGGCTATGTATATTTTGACAAGGACGGAATTGTACTTGAATCCTCACAGGAAATAATAGAGGGTGTGCCTTGTATAAGAGGACTTAATTTTACCGAATGGGAGATGGGTAAGAAGCTTCCGATAGACAATGAAAGTAAATTTAAGTCAATTCTTACGATAACTCAGCTTATAGATAAGTATGAGCTTGATATAGACGGAATTAAGTTTACGGCAGAAAATGAAATAATCCTGATACACGATGGAATTACTATTGAACTCGGAAAGGGGGATTACCTTGCCATACAGATGATGAACCTTGGAAGTATTCTGGAAAATCTTGAGGGAATGGAAGGAACACTTTATATGAAGGATTTTGATTCAAATGAGTCAACAGCAAGTTTTAGTAAGAAAAAATAGAAAAAGTATTGATTATTTCTGAAAAAAATTATATTATATGAGTAATATTGTAACAATGTGGGTAGGTTTGCCCTGTTACATAGGGTAAAAAAGGTGAAATTTTTATTAAGGAGGAAAGAACCTTGCTTGAAATAAAGTCAAACGATGAAAAGACCCCTGCAAGAATCCTTGTGATTGGTGTAGGTGGTGCAGGTAACAATGCAGTAAACAGAATGATTGATGAAAATGTGGAGGGTGTTGAGCTTATAGCTATTAATACCGATAAGCAGATTTTATCACAGAGCAGAGCTACAACCAAAATCCAGATAGGTGAAAAGCTTACCAAGGGACTTGGTGCGGGAGCTAAGCCTGAAATCGGTGCAGGTGCAGTAGAGGAAAACAGAGAAGAGATTACAGATATAATGAAGGATGCCAACATGGTATTTGTTACCTGTGGTATGGGTGGCGGTACCGGAACCGGTGCAGCTCCTGTAGTTGCAGAGATAGCAAGAAACCTTGGTATTCTTACTGTCGGTGTTGTAACCAAGCCTTTCTCGTTTGAAGGAAAACCACGTATGAACAACGCCGTTAACGGTATTGCAAAGCTTAAGGAAAATGTTGATACACTTATAGTTATACCAAATGATAAGCTTCTTCAGATATGTGATAAGCGTACAAGCTTACCTGAAGCTTTAAAGAAGGCTGATGAGGTTCTTCAGCAGGGTGTACAGGGTATCACAGATCTTATCAATAAGCCGGGTCTTATCAACCTCGACTTTGCGGATATCCAGACAGTTATGAGAGATAAGGGAGTTGCTCATATCGGTATCGGTAGAGCAAGTGGAGATAATAAAGCAGTTGATGCAATTAAGTCAGCTATGGACAGCCCGTTACTTGAGACTACAGTTTCAGGTGCTACAGATATAATCGTTAACTTCTCAGGTAATATCGGTATCGTTGAAGCTTACGATGCTATTACATATCTTACAGAGGTTGCCGGAGATGGAGCAAATATCATCTTTGGTACTGTTGATAATGATGTTATGGGTGAGGATGTATGTATCACTATTATTGCTACAGGTATTGAGGGCAATACTACATCAGCAACAGTTTCGGTTCCTAATACTCAGGCAGGAGCAGCTAAGCCGGCATCAGTTTCGGTTACACCGCTTAAGACTCCTACATATTCGGGACAGCCTATAACAGGCGCATCAAACATAAGACCTCTTAATACTCAGGTTAAGCCGGCACAGACATCTGCAGGCGTAGCTAAACCGGTACAGGCAAATCCACAGCCGAATGCAGCAGGCGGAATCAAAATTCCTGATTTCCTTAAAAGAGGCTAATTATTAACAAAAGTATGAGTGTGTCACAGGGATGGTTCTCGGTGGCACACTTTTTTTAAGGAGGATAAAATGGCTAAGTCTAAAAAAGAAGATGACATAATTGATGTCGAGTATGTAGAAGCTGAAAAAGACAAGGACAATTCAAAAGATAAAGGAAAAGATAAAGATTATGACAATGATGATGTAGGAAAGAAAAGGGTTAAAAGAGCGTTAAATATTGTAAAATTTATTATAATCGGAATTATTTTATTGTCTGCGGTTTTTGACAGCTATTATTATGTAAGTGAGCAGGAAAATGCAGTTGTTACAATGTTTGGAAAGGTTATTACCACCAATACGGCAGGACTTTATTTTAAAATTCCGTTTATACAAAAGGTTCAAAAGGTAGATGTAACAACTCACGGAACGGGAGTTGGTTATACTATCAGTAATAATGGTCAAAATATAACCGATACAATGGACGGTATAATGATTACTTCGGATTTTAATTTATTAAACATTGATTTTTATCTGGAGTATAAGGTGTCTGATCCGGTTGCATATCTCTATAATTCTAATAATCCTGAAGAGATTTTAAGGGATATAGCGCTTTCAAGCATCAGGTCGGTTGTAGGTAATTATACGGTTGATGAGGCGATGACTACGGCAAAAAGCCAGATACAGTCAGATGTTAAGGAAGAAATGATGCGCGAGCTTTCCGAAAGAGACATAGGACTTCAGGTTATCAATATCACTGTTCAGGATTCCGAACCGCCTACTGATGATATTATCGCTGCCTTTAAGTCTGTTGAAACTGCAAAGCAGGGAGCAGATACAGCAAAGAACAATGCATTACAATATCAAAATAAAGAGCTTCCAAATGCAACGGCACAAGCCGACAGAATTCGTAAGGATGCTGAAGCCCAAAAGGCAACCCGTATCGCCGAAGCAGAAGGACAGGTTGCAAGACTTGATAAGATTTATGAACAGTATAAGCTTTATCCGCTTATAACAAAGAAAAGAATGTTCTATGAGACTATGGAAGAGGTTCTGCCATCATTAAAGATAATTATAACCGATGGAGAAACTCAGGAGATTTATCCGATAGAAAGCTTTGCGGATATTAATTCCACAACAAATAATAATTATACTACTACAGAAAAGGAGGAGGATACGAATGACGAAACAGAATACTAAAAAATCAATGACAAAATCTGTATTATTTGTGATATTTATATTATTTGTAATTATTGTAATTTGTAACTCCTTTTACACTGTAGATTATAATTCACAGGCTATTGTCAAAAGATTTGGCAAGATACAGACGGTTGAATCGACGCCGGGCTTACATTTTAAGCTTCCTTTCGTGGATGACGTTCAGGAGGTATATGCCGGAAACAGAGTATATGACATACCTACAAGTGATGTTATTACCAAGGATAAAAAATCCATGATTGCGGATGATTACGTTATATGGAAGGTGACAGATGCAACAAAGTATTACAAAACCTTAAGTGCGGTAGATGCCAGAGCAGAAGAGCGTATAGATGCCGCAGTATATAATGCTACCAAGAATACTATATCATCTATGACTCAGGATGAGGTCATCGCTGCAAGAGGAGCGGTGCTTACGGAGATAATAACCGAAGCTGCCAACTCTGATATAGAGGGATACGGAATTACGATCATTACTGCGGAGATTAAGGCTTTGGATCTTCCGGAGGATAACAAGGAAGCGGTTTATGAGAGAATGATTTCCGAGAGAGAAAATATAGCTGCAAGCTATACCGCTCAGGGTGAATCAGAGGCTCAGATGATTAAAAATGAGACCGACAAGGAGGTTGCTATAACCATAGCTGAAGCCGAAAAGGACGCGGAAACAATTATCGCAGAAGGTGAAGCAGAATATATGCGAATCCTTTCTGAAGCCTATAACGATCCGGACAAGGCGGAGTTCTACAGCTACATCCGCGGGCTGGACGCTCTGAAAGTTTCATTGCAGAAAGGTGACAAGACCATCATGTTATACAAGGTGCAGTGGTCGATAGAGACTGTTGCAGAGGCATAGCCAAACTTGTCATAGCTATTGCCAGTTGGTCCGTATTGTATGAAGTAGTTGAAAGCATAGTTTTCGTTGGTGTTGTAGAACGTACTATTGCTAATTTGCAAGTTTGTAACTCCACCAC
>CALGGL010000033.1 GCA_937915975.1 uncultured Lachnospiraceae bacterium
CATCCATCGGCTGGTTAAATCCTGTGTTATTTACAGGCTGTGTCATTCCTGCGTCCACAGGCTGGTTGAATCCCGTGTTATTCACAGGCTGTGTCATCCCCGCATCCATCGGCTGGTTAAATCCTGTGTTATTTACAGGCTGTGTCATTCCTGCGTCAACCGGCTGGTTGAATCCTGTGTTATTTACAGGCTGTGTCATCCCCGCGTCCATCGGCTGATTAAAGCCTGTGTTGCCGGTCATATTAAGCGGATTCTGATTTGGGTCATAATTTCCATTGTTAAAATTATTATCCATTCCCTTTAATTCCCCCTTCTTAATAAACCTTTGCTTCCTCTTCTTTATTTAATACTCTTAAAGCACCCTGAGCCAATGCAAGTAACTCATCCTCACCTGCATATACTGTAAACGGTGCTATAAATCCTGCACGCTTTTTAAGCTCATCAACTACATAATCCGAATAAGCTATACCACCTGTAAGGATAACCTGGTCAACCTTTCCGCATAATACCGTAGCCTGTGCGCCCATATCCTTGGCAACCTGATATATAAAAGCATCCATAACAAGCTTAGCCTTAGCATCATTCTTGTTAAATGCAAGATCCTCAACATCTCTTTGGTCATTTGTACCAAGATAAGCATTGTAGCCTGCCTTACCTACAAGCTGCTTAACCATCTCTTTTTCGGTATATTTTCCTGAATAGCAAAGTCTTACAAGCTCACCGTTCGGTATAGCTCCTGCTCTTTCAGGTGAAAATGCGCCATCACCGTTAAGTGCATTAAATACATCAATAACCTTACCGTCCTTATGAGCACCGACGGATACTCCGCCACCCATATGAACAACTATAAGATTAAGTGACTCGTAAGGAACACCCTTTTCCTTGGCATATCTTTTTGCAACGGCCTTTTGGTTAAGTGCGTGGAAGATACTTGTTCTCGGCATCTCAGGATGTCCCGATATTCTTGCCACGTCGGAAAGCTCATCAACCACAACAGGATCAACGATATACGCAGGAACACCTACCTCATCCGCAATTTCCTTTGCAATTAAACCACCAAGGTTTGAAGCATGCTCACCTCTTTTGGCTTCAACAAGGTCCTTGATAAGAGCATCGGTTACCTCATAGGTACCACCCGGAATAGGCTTAAGCAAACCGCCTCGGCCGACTACCACATCGAGAGTCTTGATGTCAAAATCATTGTCCGCCAAAACCTTGGTAATAACCTCCTTACGGAAATCCTTTTGCGCAACTATTGAATCATACTTAGCGATTTCTTCGGTTGCATGTCTTAAAGTTTCTTCAAATAAAAGGTTCTCATCTTCAAATACACCAATCTTGGTTGAAGTTGAACCCGGATTAATTATAAGTGATTTATAACCCATTTTATTCTCCTTATCATATCAAAATTTATCAATAAACTTAATCTGGTTATCAGCCGATACTAATCATTTTTCTTGCTTAATTCTTCTGCAACTATTGCAGCAAGAGCAATTGAATTAACCTTAGTCTCAAATTCGTCCGAACGTGAGGTTAAGATAACAGGTGCCTTGGTTCCTGTTAAGATACAGCCGTTCTTAACATTTGCAGTATGAACAAGACACTTATATACAAGGTTACCTGCATGGATGTCAGGGAATAATATAACATCAGCATCTCCGACAATCTTACGTCCTGTAGCTCCCTTATGTCTTGCTGCCTCAGGGTCTATGGCAAGATCAAGTGAAAGCGGTCCGTCAACTATACATCCGGTTATCTGACCTTCTTCGTTCATCTTAGTAAGCTCTGCTGCCTCAACGGTAACAGGCATCTTAGGATTAACAACCTCAACTGCCGCAACAGGTGCAACCTTAGGGCACTCAATACCGCAGGCCTGAGCAACCTCAACGGTATTTTTGATAATACCTGCCTTATCCTCAAGTGTCGGATATGGAATAAATGCAACATCCGATAAGAAAAGTAATCTGTCATAGCCTTCAATCTCAAATACGGCTACGTGTGAAAGAGGCTTACCTGTTCTTAAACCAATCTCCTTGTCAAGCACGCTCTTAAGGAAATCCTTTGTATCAATGAGACCTTTCATATACATATCAGCCTCACCGTCGTGTACAAGCTTAACTGCTGTTCTTGCTGCTTCAATCATATCCTTAACATCAACAATCTTGAAGTCCGATATATTAATATTCTTTGAAGCTGCGATTTCCTTAATCTTATCCTCATCGCCAACCAAAATTGCATCAGCAATATTCTTATCCTTTGCTGCCCTTACAGCCTCGAGAACTGCGTCATCCTGAGCGTTGGCAACTGCTACCTTTTTTACACTGCACTCGCCGATTTTTGCAAGTAATGCGTCAAAACCCTTGTTCATTTGTCTTTAATCCTTTCTTTATTTAATAATATTTTCATTCAAATTAAATCAAGTACATTACATTATAACACGAAAAATCAATATTATAAAGATTTTATTTTTCTGCATTTCCCGTCGGTCTTACGAAAAAATATGTAATCCAAAGAAGCACAGCCATAATTACCCAGCTTATGGGCTCGGTATATGCCACACCCTTATAGGCAAACGCAGGAACAAGAAAAATAACCGATAATATTTTTATAAGCATCTCGGCAATACTTGAAACAACCGGCATTATTTTATGTCCCATTCCCTGAAGCGAACACCTCATTACAAAGAGCGGTCCTAAGATGTAAAAAAACGAAACACTTATCTTCATATACATAATTGCCGGTTCCACTATCTCCTTATTATCGGTACTTGTTATCCACTCCACTATGGTTCTTCCGAGCGTAAAGCATATAATCATAAGAACAGTTGTAATGGCTGTAACGATTATATGTGCCTGCCATATGCCCTGCCTTATTCTTTTATAATTACCCGCCCCCATATTCTGGCTTACATAGGTTGTCATGGCAATTCCGATGGTGTATAAGAAAACCGTAAGAATATCAAATAATCTTCTTGCAGCGGTATGTGCCGTGATTATTTCGGTTCCAAGACCGTTAATTGCCCCCTGAAGAATAACGGTTCCGATATTAACTATGCAAGACATAAGTCCCATGGCAAGTCCGGTTGTAACAAGATCACCGTATTCTTTGCCCGTAAGCTTTAAATCTTCGGATTTCGGAAGAATTTCCTTATATTTAAACAGCATATAAATAAGACAGGAGAATCCCGAAACCGCCTGAGCTATTACGGTAGCATATGCAGCACCCTTTATCTCCCATGAAAAAAACTTTACAAATAATAAATCAAGAAAAATATTAAGCACAACCGCCACAATAAGACAATAAAGCGGTGTTTTGCTGTCTCCAAGTGCCCTTAGGGTATTGGCACAGAAATTATAAAGTGTCGCAAATATAATACCGGCGAGTATGATTCTTACATACGAAACGGCATAAGGCATAACATCCTCTGTGGTATTTAAGGCAACCAGTATCTTTTTAATTAATATTTCTCCGGCTGCCGTAAAAATTACAGCCGTAGAAAATGTAAGAATAATAGCTCCCGCAACAAACCTTCGGATTTTTTCAAAATTATTTGCTCCAAAGGAATTTGCAATCGATATTGCAAAGCCCTGCGTAAGCCCGTTTATAAAACCGATTATCATATTGGAAACAACTGCAGTTGCACCGATTGCCGCAAAAGCATTTGTTCCGACATAAGCACTTACAATTTTTGCATCTATCATATTATAAAGCTGTTGAAATATACAGCTCGCCATAAGAGGAAATGCAAATAATAATATAACCTTTGCCGGATATCCTTTAGTTAATTCTTTCAATCTATTTCACCATGAAGCTGCCTTCCCTGTCTGACATGTAAAATAAGCTCATTTATCTTTTCCTTTGAAAAAAAATCACCCTTTTTCAATATGTATGTTCCGGGCGGATAAACGAAAATATTATCAGCGGCAGTCTTCCCTTCCATGCCTTTTAGCTTATCAATTATCCTTTCAATATATGCCTTATCAGCATAATTTGTATTGAAAGTATATACTTGATTGGAAGAGTTTTCAATATCAATTATTTTTTTTATATAATAATCATAATTATCATCCAGCTTCCTTAGAGAATCATACAAGTACTCAAAATCTTTTTCGCTATCCGCAAATGTCGAAATTAAAACAACATAGTTAATTCCCGACATCTCGGTAATATTGCCAAACTCCTCCGAAAGAAGCTTTTCAAGAGCAGCACCTGTCAATGGCGCCTTTGCAAAAAATACAATTCTGGTCTCATCAAGCTGAAGGGTATTGGTGTTCTTTGTTTTGTCTTCCGGTGTATTTATTTTATCCAATAGGTATAAATTATTTAACTCGCAGCATTTATTTCTAAATTCCCGAAGTCTCTTCAGGTAAGCACTAAAATCCTGCTTAGATGCTGTATCCACAGCCCTTTCCATATCGCAAAGCATAATATATGACGGTGAGGAGCTCATAAAAACAGAAAGGTATTTTTGCAGCTTTGGTGCAATATTTTTATCCATTACATGCAAAATTGCTGTCTGTGTCATGGAGGGAAGTGTTTTGTGAAGACTCTGAATAACTATATCCGCACCTTTACTTATAGCCGACTTACCCATAAACGGAAGATGGGCTCCGTGTGCCTCGTCCACGATAAGTCTCATACCGTAACTATGTACAAGCTCGCTAATAGCGCTTATATCCGATAATATTCCTTCATAAGTTGGACTTGTAATGACAACTGCCACAGCATCGGGATTAAGTTCACATACCGTCTTTAAGTCTTCTGTTTTTATCTCTTTTTTAATGCCGTAATTTTTATCATTTTCCGGCTCAACAAAAACCGTTTTTAGTCCCCTTAATCCTGCAATATTATGCACGGATTTATGACAGTTAGATGCAATAATTATCTTATCCCCCGGATTTGCTACGGCTGCCACTGCTGCCATAATTCCTCCGGTTGAGCCGTTAACAAGATAATAGCTTGCAAAGGTTCCATAGATCTTTGCAAGCTCTTCCTGTGATTTCTTAATCATATCCTGCGGATTGTGCAGATCATCAAGCCCAGGCACCTCCGTAACATCATATGCATGCACCGTATCAAGAAGCTCGTCCAGTTTTTTTATATCAAAACTGCCTGTGTAATCATTACTGTCCTCATAAGGTGCAGCCATATCATAAACCGGCTTTCTTTTGTGTCCCGGCATATGCCACACACTGCGTTTATCTCCCAAATATTCAGTTAATCCTTTTGCAATAAATCTTTCCATAGTACCTATCCAAAGGTTAAATCCTTCACATCTGAAAGTTTTATGAGCATAAGCTCGTCTTCATTTATATCCATATCGGTAACCAGACGGTTAGCCTGATTACTGATGGCTTTTTCAAGATAATTTCTGACAGAACGCGCATTACCGAAATTATGCGGCGGAGCAATCATTGTTTTTTTGAATTTCTCCTTAATGAACTCCAATGCCTCATCATCAAAGCTGTAATCCAAACCTTTTGCTCTGTTTATAATAATCTCCACAAGCTCATCCGACGTATAGTTCGGAAATTCTATGGTTCTGTTAAATCTGGAGCGAAGTCCCGGATTGGCATCAAGAAAATCCTGCATCTCATCGTGATAACCGGCAGCTATAACAATAAGATCATCCCTGTAATCCTCCATAGCCTTATTGAGAATGTCTATAGCCTCCTGTCCGAAGTCCCCATCCTGCTTGTTTGTGGTAAGAGCATATGCCTCGTCTATAAACAGTACTCCGCCCTTTGCCTTTTCGACGACCTCCATAACCTTTTCACCGGTCTGTCCCATATATCCGGCAACAAGTCCCGAACGGTCAACCTCAACAAGATGTCCCTTCGATAATATACCGAGATTATGATATATCTTGGAAAGAATTCTTGCGACTGTGGTTTTTCCCGTTCCCGGATTACCTAAAAACACCAGATGATTAGTCGTCGGCGGAACCTTCAAGCCCTTCTTTTTTCTAAGCTCACATACCTTAAGGAGGTTTACAAGGTTATTAACCTCCCGCTTGACACTTGCCATACCGGTTAACCCGTTAAGCTCCTCCATAAGCTTGGCAAGATCGAGAGTATCGGGATTTATGCCCGAATTTTCTTTTGTATCAGCTGCCGGGCTTTTTGCTTCCGCATCTGCTTTTTCACGTAACCTGTCTTTTTCCCGGGAAATATTTATCTTTAAACCGTTTTCATTTCTTCCAAATGTCGACTCATCGGAATTATCACTGTTATCTGAGTTCTTCGGCTCATCTTCATATACGGTTTCTCTTATGTATCCCGTAAAGGAAGAAGCCTCCGGTGAATTATTTCTATCAAAACCCTTTGACGGTTTAAATGCTATCGTAGGCTTTTCGCTTCTTATTTTTCCGTTAATTATATCTATATTTGAACGAAGCATTCGGATATAAGCCTCAAGGCAGTCAAGCTCACCCTGCTTTATCTCCTGATTGCAGGCAATAAGATCATTACCTATGTAATTAAATGTAGTTACATAAAGCATAAGAAGGTCGTAATAGCCGTTACTTACCTCGCCTGTTTCCGGTCCGATATTTGAACGTACGAAGGCTTCAAGAGACATCGGCGGACGTTCAAGTATCTTTTCACCCTTTAATTCAAGTCCGTCTGCGTATTGGGCGATAAGCTGCAAATAAAACTGCATGCCCGTAAGTGAATTGATGTAATCTATCTCGTTCTGACTTATATCTCCGTCAGCAAAGGCAATATAAACAAGAAAATGAAGCATATCATCCTTGTACATTTCAACAAGATTAATACGCCCCTCGCTTCTTATATAGGCAGCGCGTCCTATGCTTTCCGCACGCTTCAAGCAAAGCTCATACATCTGACGGCTTTCTTCCTTAACTATATCACCCTTTAAAAAATTAAATCCCCACTTCATAAGACAAGTCCCCTGTCAATAATACTTATAAATAATTCCTTATCCTATATCCGCTCTAATAGTCTGAGCTCTTTAAGCTTTTGATAAACTTTTGCTATGGGAAGACCCACAACATTATTGTAATCACCGGCTATTTCCTTTATATAAACTGCACATAAGCCCTGAATTCCGTAAGCTCCCGCCTTATCCATCGGCTCACCGGTTCTAATGTAATCCTTGATTTCCCTGTCGGACATTTCAAAAAAAGTAACCCTTGTACATTCAAAAAATGTAGATTGCTTTACTTCATTATCCTCATTATATACAAATGTAACACCTGTATAAACCTCATGTGTTCTCCCCTGAAGCTCGTTCAGCATATCATATGCCGCTTCGTAAGAATCCGGCTTTCCGAGTATTTTATTGTCTGTTGACACAACCGTATCCGCACCGATTACAAGGATATCCGGGCTTTTTTCTTCATCCTTTTTGTCAGCCGAAAGCATATTATACACATCTTTTGCCTTTTGATATGATAGCTCACAAACCACTTCATTCGGTAAAACCTTTGTAATTAATTCCTCTTTACCAGAGGGAACAATATCAAATTCAAAACCGGCTCTGCTTAAAAGCTCACGCCTTCTCGGAGACTGTGATGCCAGTACAATTCTCATTATCTTAAACTCCCTGATTATATCAATAACCGATTATAATATATCATAC
>CALGGL010000034.1 GCA_937915975.1 uncultured Lachnospiraceae bacterium
ATCAGACATACATTTTGTACGAGACTGTGTGAGACGGAAAGTAACTTAAATGTGATCCAAGATATTATGGGGCATGCGGATATACAGACAACGATGAATATATATGCAGATGCAACTATACAAGCCAAAAACAAAGCAATGAGAGATTTATCTGATAGGGCACTCTTTTAGAGAGTTCTTATTTGATGCGAAGTATAAAAGTATAAAAAATCTATTCCTTTGATTGGGGAAGTTGAAAGACTGGTTGGAGTAATGCAAAAGTAATGCAAAAAGTTGCTTAATAATACTTAATCCTACGGTTTGAAGCAATTTATTGAGTGCACGTGTTACTTGATAATAACCTAATATGACCTATGAGGCATATGATGGGTGTGTTATCCCGACGATGAAGAGTTTGAACTAAGAAATGTAGTAAAATCAAGGGTTCGTGGACTGTTAATCTATGAGTTTAAACCCAACTTAACCCCAAATTTTGAGAAGTGGCAGAAAGCAGATATAAAAAAGAATAAATTTAAACATAAAAAGCAGGTCTAATAGCCTGCTTTTTATAATGTGATTTTGATGTTTTTCTATTTTTCGGAATTCATATTATTTAGAGCGTATTCAATGCATTGAATTACAACACGATTAAATGACATATTATATTCATTAGCTAAGGTTTGAACCTTGTCGATTAATTCTTTTGGAAGTCTCAAAGATTTGTTTTCATATTCACTTGCTTCTTTTTTTAATTCAAACATATATTACCACCTTTAATATTTTTCTCATATTATTGTAATTGAAATTTGTATGTGATAAAATATTATGAATATATTATAAAAATAATATAAATATATTATATTTTGACGCGAATAAATATGATAATCAAAATCATTGTAAAAAGGACGAGGGGGAATTTTAAGTGAAAAAAATGTTTTTTAGATTTCTTGCAAAGATAGGTATATATCCTGAGGGTAGTCCTACAAAATGGAGTTATATATTATTTGCTGTTGCTATAGTGGTTAATATAATCACATATAGTAAAAGTCCTGTATTTATTGTGATAGGATTATTGATAAATGCTTTATGGATTTTTGGAACGGCAGGGATTATATCTTTAATCAGTAAAAAAACGGACAGTTATGTTAAGAAGCTTGTTATTACATCATTGATTATACTTGCTCTTGAATTCCCTATATCAATATTGGCATTAGGTGGTTGGAACGGTTTGGCGGCGACAGGGTTGATATTCTTTAATCGTTGGGGCATATTCTTAGTTTTACCGCTTGCTTGGTTTTATCTAAAAAGAATGTTTATGTGCTTCTTTGCAAGCCTTATTAGTGCTAATCTTTCTATACAGGATTTTGAAGTACCTGAGACTATTACGGAGTACCACGCAAAATGGAATGATTGGAACGCTAATTGGGATATAAGCAAGACGTCTTGGACGAGAACTAAGTTTTATTCTAAGACTAATAAGCCTGCCTTAATAATGTATATATTATTTATTCTAATGGCTATTTTTTATCTATTGCTTATATACCTTTTATACGCTTATGGAGATACTAATATACTTGTAATAAGAGGTATAGCGGAAGAAATAAGAATTATAGATGATTGGAAAAGAAAGAAGTTTGAAAAACAGTACGGACAGGTAGTAGATTATGTTGAATAATTGGAGGACAAAATGAGTAAGAAGAAAATCATTATAATTGCAATTATATCGGCTGTTATTGTTATTGGTGGTGTTATTGGGGTATTATTTTTAAATCATAATAAAAAATTAGAAAGTAATAATAGTATTAGTGTTGCGGATAACTCAGATATAAATGATAGTGATAAAAAAGAGACAGAAGAAAATAAAAAAGATGAAACTACGGCTGACAATAAAACAACGGATTCAGAAGAAATAATAACTGATACAGAAGATAATAAAAAAACAGATAACTCGGATAATAAGAAAGAAAATACAGATGATAATTCTGAAAAGACCTCGACATCAGATGATATAAGAAATGGAGATGTGACAGTTACCGATGAAAGACAATCTACAACACAGTCAACCACTCAGACTACAACTGAGTCAACTACAGTAGCACCTGAGCCTACTCATAGTCACAGTTACTCACCTACATACGGTACAACTAATGTACAACAGTATGCAAGTGACGGTACAACTAATGACTATAATAAGCCTATCTACGGTACACAGCAGGTAGAAAAGACCAGAGAAGTTCCTGTATATGAAACACATATGATTGATATCAATGGTAACGATGCTACTGCTAATTGGGAAAACTATGGTCGTGCTGAATGGCAGTCTTCAGGTAATTGGAATGATTATATCAACGATTATCAGAATATGAAGACTTGGCTTATAGTAACAGTAGGTACAGATGTAATGTCCAAAGGGGATGTACAGGTAGGTACTACCACTGAGACATACTACGAAACAGAAGAAGTAGTTACTGGATACGAACAGTTAGGCACAATCTCAAAGAAGACTATCACAGGTTATACTTGTAGTTGTGGTAAGAGTATCTCAGCAGCAAATTATGTTAGTCAGTATGGTACACCAAGTGGCTACTACCTTGACGGTGAAATATTAGTTAAAAAATAGAATACAAATTATAAAGGAGTAAAGCACAGGTTAAACTGTTTTTACTCCTTTTTTGTGCAACTTTTTTGACTCTAAAAAAAATCTCCTCGTTTATGAGCAGAAAAAAATTCGGCTAAAATACTTGATTTGTAGGCTTTGTCAATATTAATTTGAATGGATATATGTTATACTTTTTTTAGTTGAAAAAGAGCCGTGAAGGCAATCACGGCTCGGGAACAATACAATAATGTATCGCTCGATTAACTCATATCTATTATCTCCTATATTAAGGAGATAGTCAAGCGATTTCACGTATTATTCCCTTTCAACTTAAAATTAATACAGAAAGAAGTGGTGTCCTATGGGCTTATTTTAGTGCGCTCAAAAAAAGGTTAAAGAATTGGTTGGAAAGGAGAAAAAAACAATGGGTATAGTTAATTCGTTTAAATTTACAAAAACTGTTTTTGAATGTGACAAGTTCTTAACAGCTACGCACAATCAATACAGGGTTGCTTCTGTACGTCCGTATGTTGATAAAAAAGGGGTTCTTCCTGATGGGTTAAATCTAACATTAACGGTAATGAAAGATGATATGGATTATGGCGTTGACAAAAATGGTAATATTCGTGAAAACAATGTGTATCAAAATTTCGATGTAACCGTTCTTAATCATAATCATGAAGTCAAAAAAGGTGACTATGTTAGACTTATTGATTTTGACGAAGAGCATTCTTATGTTCTCGGATTCGACCTGTTACTTAGATTTAGAGATTACGAGGTCTTACAACCAAAGGGGGCAAAGTAGTTGCGGAGTAAACAGTATATTAGACTGATATTCTTTTCAATTGCATTAATCATCTTCGTACTCGGACTGGGTGCGAGGGTGGTTAATAAAGACCTGAATATCAGTTTATTAAAACAATTTAATATTTATTCTCGGTGTGTATCAGGATTAATTATTGTAATATTGATTATCGAATTTCTATTAAGTAATCATATATTTAAAGGATTTAGATATTTCATTAATCATTTTACTATAAAGAACAATCTTGAACTACAAATGATAGACGCAGGCTTCGGAATTAAAAGAGGTAACATAATCGAATTACCGAAGATTGTTTTATCTTTTGATAAGGATTTTAAATCAGGTCGGTTAAAGATTAAAAATGCTCTTAAATTTGACAAAAAGTTAGACGATACGGTCTTATCATCAGCACTTGGTAAGTATATAGTTGAGCGTCATTATCTTTCTGATGACAATAATTATTATATTTATGAATTAATTGATGGCTCAGTATCATACCGACTTACATTTAATTCTACTGATGATTTTCTCGCTTATAATAATTCAATTAGTCCGTATAAGTTATTTTTAGATGGTAGGTCAGAGGTTAAGCTACAACATTGTATTCTTGTCGGAATGACAGGCTCAGGTAAAAGCTACAGTCTATATAGCTTTATACTGCAAATGTTAAATAAGAGGGTAGAATATAATATTTATTTCGCAGACCCGAAAGGCTCGTCACTTGCTGTTATAGGCTCTGCTATAAGACCTGAACAAACCTATGTGGATATGGAAAGCATAATTAAGGGATTGGAAGAATTCGTCGAGCAAATGAGAGAAAGAAAGCCTGAGCTTAAAACACTATTAGAGGATAAGGTCGACGCTGATTATTCTGATTTCAAGATGACACCTAATATATTTATCATAGATGAATATGCCTCTTTTGCTTCTGTTCTTGCTTCTGAGGAAAAAAAGACACGTGATAAGGTTAAGGCTCTGCTGTATGAGGTTATTTTGCAAGGCAGACAGTTAGGTTTTTTTGTGTTCTTGGTTATGCAAAAGTCTGACGCTACCCTTATAGATACTGCTCTCCGTGATAACATACCTTTAAAGATTGTACTTGGTAATTCTGAGCAACAAACTTATGTAACAGCATTTGGTGCAGGGGTTGATGTACCAAACAGACACTACCAAACTGGAGAGGGTGTTTTTACTGAGCCTGTAATTGCACCTGAACCTAAGTTGGTGCAGTTTCCATTTTTGGACTTTGATATTCTTGCATTCTGTAAACGGAACACCCGTGTTGTAAACACGGGTGTTCCAGAAAACAATATAGAAAAAACAAGAAAGGCAGTTGATGAACTATGCTCGAATTAGGCATTGATGAATTTACAATCGTTCTTCAGCTTGCACCGAAATTCAGGTCTAATATAACTGCTTATGATTGGCAAGACATTGCTCAGAATATTATATACAAGTTTGAATCTCACTCGGATTTTGTTTCAATCTTTGGGGAGCAACAGACGGAGAAGAAAGCACCTGAGGGGTACACCTATGCTTTTACATATGGTGAACACAACTTTTACCTTGCTGTCGCTTATCACGAATATAGGATTGATATGGGTGTAGTTATTAAATTTAGTGCTCAGGCTTTAGATTATTATTGTGAAGCTACAGGCTTGAAGCCTTACGAGTTTTTACAGATGATAAAGGATAGATATTATACTTTAAGATTATCAAGAGTTGATTTAACCGTTGATTATATCAATGAGGATATAGATGTAACTATGATATATCAGCATTTAATGAATAAGAAGATAGCTATATTCAGAGAATACAAGAGCAAAAAATCTAATGAGATACTATATAAGCGTTGTGATATGTCCTTTAATGGATTTTTAAGAGGGCAGGAAGTACCAACCATATATTTAGGCTCTGCTAAAAGTAATTCAAGACTTAGGATATATGATAAGAAAAGGGAACAGATAGAACGCAAGGGTACTAAGTATGACAAGGCTGTTAAATGTGAGGATTGGGTAAGGTTTGAAGGTGTATTTAGAAATGAGTACGCTCATCAACTAAGTGAAGCATTTATGAACATTAAATCAGATGATGAGTATTCAGACCTGATAGCGTCAACTATGATACAAAAATACAGATTTATGTATATTGATAACGGTGTTATAGATTGCGATACGGAATATTCACAACTATTGATTGATTGCATAGATAATAAGACCTTTGTTTTGAAATCTTCATCAACAAAGAATTATGAAATAGTTAATAGTATATCTCATATATTCTTTGGAAGTGGAGTTATAAACACATTATATAAGATAAAAGCTATATGGGGAGATAGTGCCGTTGATGAATTCTTATCATTGATTAATGATTATTTAGATGAATTTGTACCAAATGATGATTGCAAGTATTGGCTAAGAAAAAATAAACAGGATATGAGGATATATTTTCCTGATTTTGACAAGTTCTTAAAGGATAATATATATCCTATGCTGTAAGAAAGGGTGTGAGACTATGGAAATCAACATTAAGGATAAACCTACACTTACCATTGAAGAAACAGCTTTATTATATAACATAGGCGAGCATAAATTAAGAGAATTAACAAATGATGATAATTGTACATTTGTGCTATATGTTGGAAAGAAAAGATTGGTAAAAAGGAAACAGTTTGATGATTTTATCAGTAAGGCTTTTTCAATATAAGTATGGATTTTGGAAAGCAGATATGTTATATATAATAATGTATTTGCTTTCTGCCTTTTGTGAAAGGAGATTGAAAACATGGCAGAAAGAAGAAAAGATACAAAGGGCAGAGTTCTAAAGGAGAATGAAACCCAAAGACCTGATGGAACATATAGCTATAGATGGAGAACAGCTAATGGAAAGAGAAATGCTGTTTATGGAAGGACGCTTGAAGAACTAAGAGAAAAAGAGCAAAAGGTTTTAAGGGATAAAAGTGACGGAATAAAGACAAATGCTCAAAATGTTACCTTAAATGATATATTTGATTTATGGGTAAATATAAAAAGAGGTCTTAAGGATAATACCTTTCAGAACTATATCTATATGTATGAACAATTCGTACGCGATTATTTAGGAACGGTTAAAATCACAAAACTGAAGCGTTCAGACATAAGACGGTTTTATAATTATCTTATTGAT
Source organism: uncultured Lachnospiraceae bacterium (assembly GCA_937915975.1). GTDB lineage: Bacteria > Bacillota > Clostridia > Lachnospirales > Lachnospiraceae > Coprococcus_C. Next base: position 6,549 of record CALGGL010000034.1, read on the forward strand.
GAAAGAGGTCTAAAAGTTTCAAGCGTTGATAATATTCACACAGTTTTACATCAAGTCATTGCTCTTGCGGTTGAAGATGAATATTTGAGAACAAATGTAAGTGATAATGCATTAAAGGAACTGAAACAATCAAGAAACTTATATACAGAAAAGAAACGGTCATTAACAACACAAGAACAAAAGCTATTTCTTGATTATTTAAAGAAAAATCCTATGTATCAACATTGGTATCCGATTTTTTCACTTATGCTTGGAACAGGTCTTCGAGTTGGAGAGACGACAGGTCTTAGATGGGAAGATGTTGATTTTGAAAATAACATAATTAGTATAAATCACACCTTGGTTTATTATAATCATAACAAGGGCGGTTGTTATTTCGGAATAAATACACCTAAGACAAGAGCAGGAGAGCGAACAATCCCTATGATTGATAGTGTAAGAGAAGCTCTTTTACAAGAAAAAGAAAATCAAATTATGCAAGGAATTGAATGCAAGGTAACTGTAGACGGATTTACAAACTTTATCTTTATAAATCGCTTTGGTAATGTTCAACATCAGGGAACTTTAAATAAAGCACTTAGAAGAATTATAAGGGATTGCAATCAGGATATTCTTGATAATGCAAATAATAGTCAAACTGAGGTTTTGTTACCGAGATTTAGTTGTCATATTCTAAGACATACATTTACAACTCGTTTGTGTGAGTCTGGAATAAATATTAAAGTTATTCAATCGGTGTTAGGTCACGCTGATATTAGTACAACACTTGATATATATGCTGATGTGACTAAAGATTTAAAAAATGCTGAAATGCTTAGCTTTAATGATTTTATAAAACAAAGTGAATATGTCTTAGAAGCTTAAACCCATTTTAAACCCAACTTAAACCCATTTTGTAAAACTGTTGAAATTTTATGAGAAGTTATGTAAAATGGAATAAATATAAGTTTGACTGTTGAGGGAGAGTGAGGATATATGAGACAATTTGAGAAAAAAGGTAAGGTTTTCCCGACGATGAAGACGTTGAATTAAAAAGCTAGCATTAATATATTTTGCAAAACAAAAAGACACTTTCCGAAGTGTCTTTTTGTTTTGCAAAAAAAGGAGTCAATAATATAATATTGACATTACTTCGGTTAACCGATATATTATAATAAAAAGGAGGGAAAGCTGATGATTTTAAATGACTTACTTGAAAAAGAAAAAATGTCAAGATATCGCTTAAGCAAGGAAAGTGGCGTAGCAATGACTACGATTACAGATATCTGTAGTGGAAAAGCTGATCTTGATAAATGCGCAGCCGGAACTTTATATAAAATTGCTAAGGTCCTTGGTGTGACAGTTGATTCTATATTGGAGAATAATGCGATAGAAAAGGTGGATTATAGATGTTCTTTTGAAACATTTAAGAGTAATACATGTCATCATGTAAAAGATATGGGAGACATTGACTTCATCATTGAAACACTGGAGACTGATGAGATACGTAAATTGTATGAACGTAGTTGGTATAGAGAAGCCTTATATTTGTTGGGTATGATTGATTATCTGTCCAGAATAAATAATCTGCCTATTTGCAAGAATTATAATGATATTCGTTCTCAAAAACTTGAGAAGCCATATTTCCCTGCAGGTGTTATAGTATCATATGCAGCAATAGGGGATGAAAGCATAAAAGAAAAGGCATTGGCCAATGCAATACCTGAATTTTTACGATTTAATATCGTAGAAAGCGAGGTGCGAAATGTCTGCTGATAAGCCTTTTACAAAAGAAAATCTGGATAGCTATCTAAAGGAATTAGCTAAAGAGTTTCGAAAAAAGAATGGTACCAAAATGCCCGCTGAGATTATACTTGTTGGAGGGGCATCCATTCTAATTAATTATGGTTTTAGAGAAATGACTTATGATATGGATGCGATTATCAAGTCGTCAGGGACAATGAAAGACGCAATTAATACAGTTGGAGATAGATTGGGACTTCCGGTTGGATGGTTAAACACAGACTTTGTTAATACGAATTCGTATACACCGAAATTGGCGGAATATTCAAAATACTATAAGACCTTTTCGAATATTCTGCAGATAAGAACAGTGTCTGCTGAGTATTTGATTGCCATGAAACTTATGGCAGGTCGTCAATATAAGAATGATTTATCAGATATAGTAGGTGTATTGATTGAACAAGAAGAGAGAAATGCATCATTGAGTTTTGAAAAAATCAAGAAGGCTGTGGTCGATTTATATGATTCATATGACAAGATACCGGAAACTTCTCGAGTTTTTATTGAGGCTGTTTACAAGAAAGAAAACTTGCATGAATTTTACAAGCAGTGTAGAGAACTTGAACAGGAGAATAAAGATGTTTTAGTTGGATTTCAGGGGGATTATCCGGGTATACTTAATGGTGACAATCTTGCTGATATTTTGAAAGCAGCCAAGGCAAAGAAGAATCAATGAGGTTGTGATATTGAATCAGAAATAAATGTGATATTCACAGAAATTACCTATGTTTGTCAAAAAACTTTCCGATGAAGAGGCTGTAATTGTTATGGTTGATTCTAATATGCAGCGCGAACATATTTTACCAAGTGAAAAGGCAAAGGCATATTTTTATTGGTAAAAGTTACATATTTTTTGGAGTTATTACCAAAGTGTGATAGATAAAGTGGTAGATAAAAACCATGGTTTAAATGTTACACAGCGTAAGATCCTAATAGAAATAGAAAATAATCCTAGAATAACGCAACCACAACTAGCAGCAAAACTTGTTTTTGGCAAAACAATAATTCAAAACAATATAGCTATTCTAAAGAAAGAAGGATATATTGAACGAATTGGTTCAAATAAGTCGGGTCATTGGAACATTATTGATAATTTTTAGAAGCCATATATATGATTTTATAAAAAATTCATAATTATGTTATAATAATTCAATACTTTAAAAACTATAAAGGAAAAGAGACTAACCAATGAATCAGATTAATTATTCGGTATATTTATATACAGCATTATTTCTACAGCTTGTGGGACTTGCTTTTGTCGTGGTTATAGACCCGTACATTCGTAGAAAACACAAAAGGATTCTGCTGTTAAATGTCTTTTTGGTAGTCAGTCTTATTATACAAAATTATATGGATTATGCATTGAAGCTTAATTCGTCATCAAATTTTGCATTAAAGTGCTGGGCGGTATACGGATATGCAATAAGACCTGTGATTATTACACTTTATCTCTATATAATAAGTGATAGAAAAAAGCATGGGGTGACTTGGATTTTACTGTCAATAAACTGCCTTATATACATGACTACATTTTTCTCACATATATGTTTTTGGTACACTGAAGAAAAATATTTCCATCGCGGACCACTTGGATTTAGCTGCCATATAGTGAGTGGCATTTTGCTTTTAGAAATAATGCTGATAAGCATAAAAAAATACAGGGCGGGACGAAGGACAGAGTCATGGATACCTATTATGAACGCGGTTACCATTATAACAGCGATATTGCTTGATACAATGAATTTTGTTGATGTTGAACCTGTATCGTTTCTTACAATTGCGATTGTAAGCAACAGCATTTTTTATTATATCTGGCTGCATATACAGTTTGTCAGAGGGCATGAAGAGGACTTGAAGGCTCAGCAGAGAATAAAGATAATGATGACACAGATACAACCGCATTTTCTGTATAATACGCTTTCAACTATAAAGGCATTATGCAAGACTGATCCTCAAAGGGCAGCAAAGATAACGGAAAAGTTTGGAGCGTACTTAAGACAGAATATGGATTCAATCAATATGCCGGATTTGATTCCGTTTGAAAAGGAGATAGAGCATACCAAGCTGTATGCAGAAATTGAGATGACGCGGTTTTCAAATGTTCATGTGAATTATGATATAAGGGAAAATGATTTTAAGATACCGGCACTGACAGTTCAGCCTATAGTGGAAAATGCAATAAAGTACGGAGTCCGCATAAGAGATTATGGAATTGTTAACATAATATCCTGTAAAAAGGATGATTGCTATGAAATTATCATCAAAGATAATGGTATAGGCTTTGAACCGGATAAGATAGCTGATGACGGAAAGCATATAGGTATAAAAAACGTGAGGGAACGTATAGAAAGCATGTGTAAAGGAAGCCTTTTGATAGAAAGCATAAAAGATAAAGGAACCACAGTTATTATTACGATTCCTGAAAAATAAATTAATATCAAAGGAGACATTATAATGAAAAGGAAAGTTACTTTATTATTAACTGTTACAACATTTATTGCAGCAGCACTTTGCAGTTGTGGAAAAAAGGAAAATGACGATAAAGAAAACGTAACAGTAAGTACAACACTTGAGAAAACGACTGAGGCTGATGATGTTGAAAAACAGGGAGATACAACAACAGCTACATCGGAAACAGTTACACAACAGACAAAAGAAGAGCAGGAAGAGGTAACGACTCAGGCAGTAACAGATACAACAACAGAAACTGTAGATTCGGAAACGGGCTATACGGTACAAAATATTTTAGGAACTTATGTGTGCGACAGAGCAACTATAATGATATCATCTGCAGGTGGCGATGCTGTTAATGTCGATATTACATGGGGAAGCAGTGCATTTTCATCAGCAGAATGGACTATAACGGGAACATTTAATTCATCAGATACAAGCATAGCATATACCAATGGAATTTTAAAGTATGTTGAGTATGCCGAAGATGGTTCTTCACAGGAAGAGATAGTATATACCGATGGAAGCGGTTCGTTTATATTTGATATGAGTTCAAATTCTTTAAGATGGAATGATGCAAAAGAAAACGCAGCGGAAGGTATGGTCTTTGAACTTGTTAATATAAATGGAACAATAGGGAGATAATGAATAAAATATGTACATTTTTCTCGATTCATTATATAATTATACAGTTAAATTTTTTTGATTTGAGTGAAAAATAAGATCAAGAGGAGAATTATTTATCCCATGGCAATTATATACAAGAAAATGAAAAATGACGAGGTGTCTTATCTGCCTGAACCTGTAATGAAAAGAATGGACGAGGAAAAAAGCTGGGCATTTTGCGCGATAGATACCGACAGGGATAAGTGGTGTGCCTGTCTTTTACTGTCCATGACAGAGGGAATTCAGGACATGATGCAGCTGCATGGATTATATGTAAAGCCTGCCTACAGAAATGAAAGTATTGGTAAAAGCCTTTTAGAGTATGCAATTAATATCGCGATAAGTGCAGGAGCACGAAGCTTTTTCTATAAAGAGATTACCGAAACACGCGGAATGCTTTGGTCGTCAAGACATATCTGTGTTTCTCAAGGCTTTAGAGCATCTGTAATTGATGAGCATATCGTATATTATGAAACAAAGAAATTGAAATACAATCTAAATATAAAAAAGGTTATGCAAAAAACCGCCAAGATTCCGATTATAAAGCTTGATAATTATGATGATATCAGGTTAAAAAAACTTAAGAAAAAGATAAACAGCCGATTGTATTTTCTGGAAAATGATATCTATGATCTGGAACATTCAAGATTTTATGTAGATGGAGAAAATATACTGGCGGTTGCCTGTGTCAAAACCGATGAAGAAAAAGAGGCTACATTTCAGGGGATTTATTTTACCGATGATTGCCCAAAGGATAAGATTAAAATGATCAATCCGATATTGATGGTTCATTGTGTCAACAGCGTGCTGTCAGCAGGTTGTGAAAAACTATATCTGACGATACAGGGAGATACAGACCATGATGCTTCGGTAGGACTATTGGGCGAGCCTGACGGAGATTATTATGCAATTGAATGGATTAAGAATGTGTAGGTGATATAATGGACAATAATTATTTGGCGGAAGAACAAAAAAAGATTGAGCTTCAGGAAAACCTCTTTCAAAAAGAAGAAGAGCAAAGTGAGATAAGCATAAATAAGCAAGTGTCTCAAATGAAAGAAGAGGAGCATAAGGATGTCAGACAATCAATTATTGACAAAATGGATGCTGTTGAAGAGGAAGCTGTCTCTTTAGAAAAAACAGGCAAAGATTTATCAACAAATATAATGGAAAATGAAGATGTGCTTTTCGGAGTCAGGCTTAATAAGACGGTTATGAGTCCTTCCACAAAAACCAGAGTAAGCCATATGAATCAAAAAGAGTCCGACAATTCCGTTAAACTGGTTGAAAAGACTAAGCTTGCGCTTGAAGAAAAGATTTTGTTTTACAAGGATAAAGCTTTTTTTGGTAAATTCTTAAAAGATTTTGAAATGCTTGATAAAAAGGGCTCAAGTCTATATCTCGAGGTCAAAGCGTCCCTGAAAGAGCTGGATCAAAGATTAAAAGCCTTTGAGGGAGGAATTAATGACAGTTATAATCTATCCGCTATTGTTGATTCCATGTTTCGTGCCAGTGAAGCGGTAAGAGGCTATCTTGAAACACATAAAGGACATAGGATAACTATAAAAGGTTCGGATAAGAAACTCCATATGGAATTTCTTAACAAAGCTTTTAACGATATTATGTCAAATCTTTCGGAAGAAGTCGGGGCTGCGTCGACGGTTATTGAGAATGTTGAATATACACCGGAGCAGCTAAAAATAGCAAAAGAAAATGTTAAGGAATTAAAGAAAAATTATGATGAGATGACTCCTGTTATAGGAAAAGGGTATTTTGATACTGCAGAAGAAAAAATTCAAAAACGTTTAAGTATATTTTATAAATACAGGGAAGAAATACGCATATATCGTGCTGCGCATAAAGAAAAAATGGATTCCGATATGAAAAAGATGTTTGATGAGATGGACAATCTTTCAAAGCAGGCAAAACTTCTATATTGGATGAAGACCAATGTTAATTCTGAGATGCAAAAGGATGACGTAATGCAAACCCTGCGCGAGCAGTCTTATGAGAAGTCTGAACGTAAGGACAAGTCAAAGGAAGTGGAAAATCCACGTAAGTACGATGACAGCCTTGAACCGGAGCAGCTTGCAGGTATAGAACAGATAGATCGTTGGTTCATGAGAAACTGGAATAACGGCGGCTTTGCAGGAAAGGCATTGACCTTCTTAAAAGCCGGCTGCTCGGATATTATGTTTGAACTATTCAAAAAATCCAAGCGTGAACGTCTTCATATATATTATCTGATTGAGACAAGAAGACGAAAGAATGCTGATGCGATGGACGTGGGAGCATCCCAGATGTATGTCCCGACACTTGAAGGCTTTAAGGATCAGATGCTTGCTTCAGCATTTAAGGTTAAAAGCCATATGACATCAGGATATGTATATTTTCATAAGCTTTCAGAGGCGATGAATATCACGAATTCATATCGGGATATGATTTTTAGCTGTGGTAAGCTGCTTTCCGAAGAGAAGGAAGATGAAAAGCAAAAGGATACACAACAGGAAAAACAGGAGAATAAACAAAATACAAAAGAGGATTCATTTTTAAACACCAATCCTGCCTTGGTCGAAGCAAGAGAAGAAAAGCTTAAGAACGCAACCGTCGGTCTTATGAAATACCAAAGACTTCTTATGAAGTGTCAAAAGGATAAGACTGAAGATGATGAACAAACAAAAGTTTTGATAAAAAAAGAGTCAGAGCAGGTTAAAAAGCTGATGAAGGAGCTTGTGGATGCGGATGAGCAGGTCAGACAGGACTTTGAAGCGGCAGGAGGAGTTATTAATTTAAAATACAATGAAGTAAATGATAAAGTTGATTACACAAATCTCGCCATAAAGGTTGGCTCGGTTGGTGCGGGATTTATGGATACGGCTGTTCTTAAGACCTCGGATATTCTTAAGATTGGATGGGGATTAGGAAGTCTCGGAGATTGGACTGCTCTTGAAGCATGGTCGGGTTCGGTGTCAGGAACACTCTCAGCAGCGGGAAGTGTACTTTCTTGTCTTTTAAATGTTTATAACCTGACACAATATGGTGACAGTATGACAACCGGTGAGCTTGCTGAAGGAATTTTTTCAACCATTGGAAACCTCGGAGGTATAGTAAAGAATGTATGGAGTACGGTTGAGACTGTAAATAATGCAGAAAACTATGCAACTCAGATAATAAACAATGGCTCAAAGGTTGTCGCCCAGTCTGCCGGTGTTACAGCCGCAACAGGAGCGGTTGCGGTTATCTCTGCTGCAACAGGCCTTGCGAAAATGGGAACGGTTGTCAGTGAATGTACCCATATCTATGGTGCATTAAGTGCAATAAAAAGTCTTCATGAAAAAAGGATTATGGAAAGTGAATCCGACCAAGAGATAAAGAAAATCCAAAATGAAGCAAAATATGAATATGCTGCTCTTACCGCGCGCGATAAAAAACGTGATAGAAAGATTACCTCCGGCGCATTTCTTGCAGGAGCAGGTGTTGTCTCTATAGCGGGAATTTCAACAGCGGCAGCTGTATCCGGTGTAGGAATTATCTTTACGATAGTGGGATTAGGCATTACTGTTGTCTCAAGTATTGTGGATGCTGTCAAGTCCGGTAAGGCTAATACAGCATTTTTCGACAATTTTTTAAATATGCCTGAAATAGCAAAAAAAGTTAAAGAGGCTTTAAAGAAAAAGGGAAGACCGATTGGGAATGAAAAGCATTTTATGGAACAGTTAAGAAGGAGAGTTGCAGCCTGTCTTGGCTTTGCCGATGTTGCTTCAGCTGCCGATCAGCTTTCTATTGTATCTGCCAAACATATTTATAATAAGCTTTTCGTGGAAAATCTTACGGATGAAGAGCGTAACGGATACATAGAGTTTGTAAAGTCGCTTGGAGTAAAATATAAGGCCGGAGATGAGAAGTCAAGAAGACCTAAGCTTTTGGCACTTCAAAAGGCAATTTCGGGAAGGTAGGAGATTGAAAAATGAATGAAAATTTTAAACCTGATAAAAAAATAATAAACAAGGATAGAAAAGAAATATTAAAAAAGATGAAAACTGACCTTGATGAGACACAGTTTTCTTCGGAGATTATCGTACCGGAGGGTGTTAAAAACGCTCCTGAAATACTTACTATAGATATGTATGAAATGGGAGTAGGTAATGATGAGGCACTCGGAGAATTCTATTTTACACCTTTGGTTACAGATGAAGACAAAACGGGATTTTTTAATTGCGTGATAACTTTGTCGGAGACACTTGATGAAACAAATCTTGCTAATCTTTACGAAGCCTTAACGGTGCTTAATTTTCATCTTTTAAGCGGATCGTTTGGCGTCGATATGAATAGAAATTATCTGGCATATAAGTTAACTGTCCCGTATCCTTTAGATATGAAAAAGGATAGTCTTTCAGATCTTGTCAATGTTACCATGGGAAATGCCTTTATGATATGTGATCAGTGGATTGATATGGTGCTTAGAATATCAGAGGGTAAAGGCGATGTCGATGATGTAATTGATGCTTTTGGATTGAGTGATGGAAATTAAAAGGATTTGATGATAAAAGAAAAGAATATAAGCAGATAAGAGCACTTTGTCTTGAGTTTTTTTTCTAAAGATGAATGTGCTCTTATTTTTTTGAACAGTTATTGAATATTTATCGAAATTTGTCAAAAATTGTTGGATATTTATTGGATATTTGGTAAGCGCTCAATAAAATAGCGTATAGTTTGAACCTTGATAATTGAATATAATAT
>CALGGL010000035.1 GCA_937915975.1 uncultured Lachnospiraceae bacterium
GAAAATGAGATAAAAAATGCATACAGACAAAGATTAAGTACCGTTAATCCGGAGGATGATCCTGAAGGCTTTATGGAGCTTAGAAAGGCTTATGAGGAGGCTGTTTATGAGATAAATCATAAGCAGGAGGATACTGAGGACTCTGAGGATTCAGATAAGACCGGAAAAGAGGATGCTTCAAAGACCGATGATGAATTAACAAAGAAAATAAAAGCCATATATTTTGATTTCCCAAGCCGTATCAATCCCGATAAGTGGACAGAGCTTTTTGAAACGGATGAATTTGTTTCCCTTGAAACTAGTGAAGAATCCGTCGATAAGCTGCTTGGATTTTTGATGGATAACTATCGTCTTACAAAGGATGTATGGAAGCTTATATCGGATGAGTTTGATATAGAAGCAAACAGAGGCGAATATATAAAAAGATATCCTTCTGATTATATTGATTACATAATTGACTCGGCAAATTACAGAAATTATATTAACTTTAATCTTTTTTATCCGGAAAGTGATTTTGATAATGTAGATAAATTTATAGGTCTTTACTTTGATTTAAAGTCAAACTTAAGGATTCAGAACATGGATAAATCGGAAATCGATAAGCAGACCTCGCTTATAGAGGCAATGGATGAGCTTTGTGTAGGTCATCCTTATTTTGATGTAAACAAGCTCTTTCATGAGCTCAATATACTTAAATTCATAGATAAAATAAGTGAGGAAGAATATAAGAAGGAATGCGACAAACGTTTAAAGGAGGCCGAGGATATATTAAGTGATAATCCCGAGGATTTTTATCTTATAGTATTTTGCGGAGATATAGCAGATGAGGGCGGGGATTATGAAACCGCCAGAGCGTATTATGAAAAAGCATATAACCAAAATACAAAGGATTATCTTGCTTCACATAAGCTGGCAGGGATTTTATATTCGTTGGGTGAGTATAAAAAAGCAGAGGAAATATACATAGATTTGCTTGATGAAAATGAAAACGACTATATGGCACATAACGGAATGACCGAGTGCAATAAAAAGCTTATTGAAGTCTTTTCGGAAAAGCTTAAAGAAGAGCCGGATAACAAAGAATATAAAATGGAAATATCCTGGAGCTATTACAGAACCTCTGATTTTAAGAATGCGAAGGAAATGCTCCTATCCTTTGAGCCGCAGGAAGAGAAGGTATATTCGTATTATAATCTTCTCGGAAGATGTTGGTTTTACGAAAAGGAATATGATAAGGCACTTTCCTGCTTTAATAATTGGAAATCCTCTGTAGAAAAGCTTGAGAAAATACCTGACGAGAAATTAAGTGAGGAGCTTAAAAAGGAAAAAAAGAGATTCCCGTATTCCTGCTTTTGGATAGGTTCCTGCTATACAGAGCTTAAGGATTATGATAAGGCTAAGGAATATCTCGGAAAAGCTATATCAATTGATCATCCGGAAATTAAATTTTCTTATGAGATATTATGTAAGCTTGAATTTGAATCCTGTAATTATAACGAATGTATAGAAATATCTAAAGAAACACTTGATAAATTCGGAGATAATTACCCGGCGTATATCTATATGGCGAAGTCTTTGTATGAGCTTGAGGAATTAAATCAGGTAATAGATGTCTGCGAGCAGATTATAAGACTTTATCCTTATTATTATGAGGCATATAAGCTTGAAATCGAGCTTTATGAATATGTTGAGCAGTATGAGGATATAAAATATACGATAGAAAGATATGACAAAACAGGTGCAAAAAGTGATCAGATTGATTATTTTAAGGCATGGTGGCTCGGTGTAAGGGAAGATAAGCTTGAGGAGTCAAACGAGATACTTTTTAATATACTGGATAAAAAATATAAGTCGGAAAATACGGATATGGATGATTATAACAATACCTATTGGCTTATAGCAAGAAACCTGGAGCATGCAGGCTTAGAGGAAAAAGCAATTCATTATTATGAGGAGATACTGTCCGAAGAGCCTGAGGATGTATTTTTCCTTAATAAGCTCGGAGACGATTGTCATATCCTTGGTGATTTTGAAAGAGCAATAGAAAGCTATGATAAGGTAATAGCTGTATCGAAAAACGAAAGAAACAGACGTCATGCTTATATGGGAAAGGCAGCTGCACTTTCATGCATGAAGAGATTTGAAGAAAGCAAAAGTGTTTATGAGCAGCTTAAGGATGAGCTTGGCATAAAAAATAATTCGGGTTATCTGGTGGATTATGCTGAGCTTATGATAAGAATGAATGATTTTGACGGCTGTGAAAAGCTTATGCTTGATTGCATGGAAGAATTAAAGGAGGAAGAAAATATTCAATCCTTTATAGGAAATCTTTGCTGTTTCTACGGAAATGAGGGTTATATAGATAAGGCATATGGAATGTTTGAAAGAGCAATTAAAAACAAGCCGGATGATTACCTTATATACAGGTCCATGGGAAATATATATCTTGAGCATGAGATGTATGAGGAGGCAAAAAATCTTTTCCTTGAAGGGCTTGCAATAGATAAAAATAAGGATGCTTTTATATGCGAGACACTTATTATAGCAATCAGCAAGCTGGATGATGTGTTTAAGGATGAATATAAGGAATACAGAGAGATTGCCATGTCACAGTGTGAGGAGGCGGAGGATGCATGGTCATATACCAGAAGGGCAGAGATGTACAGAGGTCTTAAGGATTATGAAAAAGCACTTGAAGCGATAGATGCCGCAATTAATTGCAAGAGAAGGCCTTTGGATTGTTTCTTCCAAAGCTCCGATGCCTGGGATGAGAAGGGCAATATATATATGGAAATGGGCGACCTTGAAAATGCACTTTTGAGCTATGAAAAGGCGGTAGAGATATTCGGACATTATAATCTATATGAGGATAAGTATAACAAGGTTAAGAAAATGCTGGAAGAAAAAAGTAAATAAATGATGCTTCAAAAACAGGCAGGGGGTAAGTTTCACCTGCCTGCTTTTTCTTAAAAAGAGTAAATTTATAGTTGACATATAAGATGATTAGGAGTATATTAAACATATGAACAATCATTCATATGTTTGAAGAAAGAATAATTATTGTAATAAAAAAAATAAGGAGGTAGCTATGAAGAAAGACAGCAAACATGAAGAATGTTGTGATGTAACTGAAGTACATAACAACATAGTTGATGCGGTTTCCATGGATTTGCCTGAGGAAGAGGTTCTGTATGATTTGGCTGAGCTTTTTAAAGTGTTTGGGGATACAACAAGAATAAAAATTCTTTATACATTATTTGAAGCACCTATGTGCGTATGCGACATAGCGGAGGTTTTAAATATGACACAGTCCGCAATTTCACATCAGCTTAAAATTCTTAAAAATGCCAAGCTTGTAAAGAACAAGCGTGAAGGAAAACAGATTATATATGCTCTTGATGATGAGCATGTGGGAAGCATTTTAAAGATGGGTATAGAGCATATATCGGAGTAGAATTTATATTATTTTAAATAAAAATATCAAACAAAAAGAAAGGAAAATAATTATGAAAAAGAGATTTGATTTAATTGACCTTGATTGCGCTAACTGCGCTGCAAAGATGGAGGAGGCTATCAATAAGATTGAGGGAGTGGAAAGTGCTACCGTTAGCTTTATGGCACAGAAGCTTACTATTGAAGCCGATGAGGATAAATTTGATAAGATTATGAAGCAGGTTGTGAAAACCATTAAAAAGGTTGAGCCGGACTGCGAGGTCGTACTTTAATATTATCGGGGAGATGTAGGATATGAACAGGAAACAGAAAAGGACATTAAGAAATATAATAATAAGTATTGTTTTAATGATTGCCGTAAGCATAGTTTTTAAGCTTACCGAAGATAAGCTTTCCGACTTACCTTCTTATGCAATAAGACTTATTAAGACAGCAGCTTATCTTGTGCCATATCTTATAGTAGGATTAAAGGTACTTAAAAAGGCAGGTAAAAATATTCTTAACGGTCACGTATTTGATGAGAATTTTCTTATGACACTTGCCACAATAGGAGCCTTTGCCTTAGGAGAATATACTGAGGCGGCAGCCGTTATGATTTTTTATCAGATAGGTGAGCTCTTTGAAAATATTGCCGTTAATAAATCGAGAACCGCAATAACCTCACTTGTTAAGCTTAGACCGGATTATGCAAATATTGAAAAGGATGGAGAGCTTGAAAAGGTTGATCCTTATGATGTAAAGGTTGATGATATTATAGTTGTTCTTGCGGGAGAAAAAATTCCTCTTGACGGAGTCATTGTTGAGGGTGAAAGCTATGTCAATACCTCGGCACTTACCGGAGAGTCCGTACCGAGAAGAGTTGCTGCCGGTGAAGAAATACTTAGCGGCTGCATCAATGAACAGGGTATTCTTAAGATTAAGGTTACTAAGGAATTCGGTGAATCAACGGTTGCCAAGATTCTGGATATGGTTGAGAATGCAAGCGCGAGAAAATCCAAGCAGGAAAGCTTTATAACAAGGTTTGCAAAGTACTATACTCCTATAGTGGTTTTTGCTGCTGTTGTTGTAGCATTTTTACCACCGGTTATTCTTGGTCAGAGTCTTACCATGTGGATTGGAAGAGCACTTATCTTTCTTGTAATAAGCTGCCCGTGTGCACTTGTAATTTCTGTTCCGTTAAGCTTTTTCGGAGGAATCGGTGCGGCATCCAATTACGGAATACTTGTAAAGGGAAGCAATTATCTTGAGGCGGTTGCAAATGCGGATACAATTGTTTTTGATAAAACGGGTACTCTTACAAAGGGAGTATTTGCCGTAAATGAAATTGTCTCCTGTGAAGGTGTAAAAGAAGATGAGCTTCTTTCCTTTGCCGCACATGCGGAATGTTATTCAAACCATCCGATAGCTATTTCAATAAAAGAGGAATTTGAAAAAAGAGGCGGAGTGATTGATAAGGAAAAAATAAAAAATTCCAAAGAAATTGCAGGAAAAGGTATTGAACTTACGCTGATAGGTGGTAATATAGTATATGCAGGTAATTTAAAATTATTATCTGACATGGGTATTAAACCTATGGATAAGAAACCTGATGGTTATGGAACGGTAGTATATGTAGCTGATAAGGAAAAATGTCTCGGATTTATTACCATATCCGATATGGTTAAGGCAGATTCGAAAACTGCGATAGAGAGGCTTAAGGCACAGGGCATTAGCCATACTGTTATGCTTACGGGAGACAGGACCGAAACAGCGGAGGCTGTTTCTCGGGAGCTTGGACTTGATAAGGTTTACAGTGAGCTTCTTCCTGCTGATAAGTTAGTTAAGCTTGAAGGTATTATTAAGGATGAGAAGTCGAATAATGAGGATGCAAAGGTTGTTTTTGTCGGAGACGGTATAAATGATGCACCATCCTTAATAAGAGCAGATGTGGGAATTGCTATGGGTGCTTTGGGGCAGGATGCGGCTATTGAGGCAGCGGATATTGTTCTTATGGATGATAATCCAAAGAAGATTGCAACGGTCAATTCAATCGGAAAAAAGACCTTGAGAATTGTTAAGGAAAATATTATCTTTGCTCTTGGTGTAAAGCTTCTTGCCATGGTACTTGGTGTATTTGGCATAGCAGGCATGTGGTTTGCTGTATTTGCAGATGTGGGGGTTTCTGTAATAGCTATACTTAATTCTATGCGTATGCTTCGTTTTCATGAATAATAACTGTGGAGAAAAGTATGAAGTTTGCACATATAGCTGATGTACATTTAGGTGCTAAGCCTGATGTCGGTACATCTTGGGAAAGTATAAGAGAAAAGGAAATTTATGATACATTTATATCTTTTATAGACTATCTTGAACTTAATCCGGTGG
>CALGGL010000036.1 GCA_937915975.1 uncultured Lachnospiraceae bacterium
TAATCGAAGAATTTTGTAATAGAAATATTATAATTGAATATTTAATAAATTGTCCATCTTATGAAACTAAAAAATTAATTGTTGGAATATTATATTGTGCTATGATTAAATCTATAAATGGATATGAATATATAAAAATTGAACATAATAAAAATATCAAACCAAATAAAAAATTAACCAAAATTCAAGCACAAAGTCTAGAAGAAGATGAAGAGTTAGCTAGAAAAATATCTAATATGGAAGAAAATGGTAGCAGCAATGTATTATATGAAAATCCTTTAGAAAATGAAGGTATACCTCAAAATATATTAAAAATGATATATAATATTTTGCATATAATTCGCACAATGGGCTTCGGTCATTTAAATGAACAAAGATTTTTATATTATATAATATACCGTTTTAGCCTTATAAAGCCAATCACGAAAGAATTTTTAATATATAAATGTCGTGTATTCGAATTTTTATGTTTATTATTAGAAAGAAGTTTTTCAACAAAATCATATTCGCAAAAAGATATTATTGATTCAATGGATAAAGGATTATATACTGTGTCACATAATATTTTAAGTAAAACAAAAAAAGAAGACGAAAATATATTATTAGATAGGGGAGGTTCATATAGATCTGAAAATTATATTTTTATGTTATTCTTCCATTTATTAAATACCGAATTTGATAATAAAAAGAAAGGAATAACTGAAGATCCTGGATATTGTTTAGATAATTCTGATTTTATCAAAGTATTATTAAATAATATAAGAACAAAGCAAGATACATTTTGTTTTTCGAATTATCTTAATGATAAATGCCTTAATAATAAAAGTAAAGTAAATGCTATCACAAAAGCTTTAATTGAATATTTAAATAGTAATGTAGATAATAATGAAACCATTAATTATGATTATAATAATTATCAAAATATTGTCGATAATGATTTAAATGCTAATCCTGCACCAAATGATCCAGGAATAAATCCCAAGTTTTTATTAATTATTATAAAACGATTCATTACAAATCCAAATTTAAGGCAAGATTATGTAGTTAAATTTATTAAATATTTATTCGATGTATTTGATAATAATAAGAATTTGAAGAGAAAAAAAATCAATTTTATGATGAAATAGTCTATGGAGATTCTGCCCCTGATGCCGATACATATATTGAGTGGTATAACCAAATCAGTCCGGAACGTGCCGCAGAGATATATGAGCAGATGATAAAAGCGAGACAGGCAGATGATGAAATCCTTGAGCTTGCAAAGACCTATGAGAATATGAAAGCTAAAAATGCTGCCGATATCTTACAAAGCATGAAAAACGATATGGACACGGTTGCTCTTATTATGAATAATATGAATGCAGAAAAAAGAGCAGATGTACTTGCAGCTATGGAACCCGAATTTGCTGCAAGCATTACCAAAAAGTTATTACCGTAGCTCAAATATGTAAGAAAGGAGAATAAATATGGCGATTTCTACCAAGGGAATTGGTCAGTTAGATTTATCTTCCGGAATAAGTTCAAAAAACAATCTTAAATCTAAGGACAAGGAAGGCGCGGCAAATTCTTTCTCAAGCCTTATCAATATGTCCTCCGGTAATTTCAAGGATGATACAGATAAAATCTCAAACAATAAACTGACAAATAACGTCGATTCGGTAAATGCGGCAGATAAGGCTTCCGGTATCAATAAAACCGATGATACAGGAATTAAAAAGTCTGTTGATAATAAACCTGCTGACGATAAGGCTGATGTGAAAGATACTTCTGTTGAAAATACCGATAATGACGTTAATAAAAAAATAAGTGACAAGGAAGTCATACCAAACGAAAAAGCAGACAGTGATAAGAATATGCAGGATGTGACTCCTGACGCTCAGGATGTTTATGATCTTGCCGAGAAGCTTGCTTCACTTATTAACCAAATTACGGATATTCTTAAGGATATGCTCGGAATAGGTGATGAGGAGCTTGAGGAAAATCTTTCAGTACTTGATATGAATTTTTCGGATTTGCTTAATTTGGACAATGTAAATGAATTTGTTCTTTACTCTAAGGGAGCAACCGAGGTTGATATTCTTATTGATGAACAGCTTGCATCCGTGATTAACGATATCAGCGAAGACATTTCCGAAATAATAGCTTCATTTGATGAGTTCGATATTCAGGCGGAGAATATTCCTGTTGATACACAGGAAACAACATATTTTGTTGACATGAAGGATGTTGCCGAAAAAGCGGACGAAATATTTGCAAATCCTAAGGAGGAAGCGGTTAAACTTCCTGAGGAGGAAAGTAAAGATGAAGGTTCATTTATTCCGAAAAATGTCGATAATAATATTAGTGATGCAGGAAGAATGATGACATTTAACACAAGCTCGGATAATACCGGTAAAAATTCATCTTCTCAGGAATTTTCTTCATCCAACGAAAGCGTAATAAATAATCTTAATAATGCAATTAACAATGTTGTTCAGGAAAATGTCGTTGAAGCAAATGAATTCACGGAGGGTGTTTCTCAGGCTGATATCATAAGACAGGTTGTTGATGAGATTAAGGCTAATATGACAAATGAAGTTCAGTCACTTGAGTTGAGACTTAATCCCGAAAGCCTTGGAAAAGTTCAGATAACCGTAAGTGCACGAAACGGAATTATGCAGGCACAGATAATTGCCGAAACAGAGGCTGCCAAAAATGCAATTGAAGCAAATATAGCTTCGTTAAGAGAAACCTTTAATAATCAGGATCTTAAGGTTGAAGCTGTTGAGGTAACGATTGCAGAGTACGGATTCTTTGAAGGACAGGAACAGGATATGCCTGATGATAACAATCCGAATAAGTCAAACGGAAGAAATATAAATGTTAATTCCGGTGATGTTACGGATGAAACAAATGATGACGAACAGCTTGAAACAGAGATTATGAGAGCGCAGGGTAATAGCGTAAGCTATTCGATATAAAATTACAAGAAAGGGGAAAAACATATGGCAATTGATTCAGCATTAAACAGTGTTGCAGCAGCTTCTTCAGCATATCATGCTTCAGGAAAAACGGATTCAGGTTCAAAATCCGATCTTGATAAGGATGCGTTTTTACAGCTTTTGGTAACACAGATGAAGTATCAGGATCCGATGAATCCTGGTGACAGTACGGAATATATGTCACAGCTTGCACAGTATTCATCACTTGAAGCAACAATGAATATAAGTGATTCGTTGGACAAGAGCAGCGGACTTAATCTTGTAGGTCAGTACGTTATTATGAATACTACCGATTCAAGCGGAAATGCAAATATGGTAAGCGGACTTGTGCAGTATGCAACGGTTAAAAACGGAGAAGTAATGTTATCTATAAATGATACATATTATCCGGCCAGCGATTTGGATTCCGTAGTTGATTATGATTATTACCTTTATCTTCAGGAGCATGCCGGTGACGTAGCAAAGTCAGGTGAAGAGACGGCTGAAAATGCTGCTGAAAACGGAGCAACATCCGCCACAGAGGAAGCTTAATCGGTAAAAATGTTAAAAAGGTGGAGATATTATGGAAGGTTTAAATTCAAGGGCTATCTCTATAGAACAGGCAAAAGATTTATATCTTCATAGCAAGGAAGCCGTTAATAATGAAAAAACCACCGAAACCATTTCATTTCAGGACATTTTTAAAGAAAAAACGGAGAGCTTTGATGATGTAAAATTTTCAAAGCATGCAAACCAAAGACTTGAAAGCAGAAATATTATTCTTTCGAACGACCAGAAGCTAAGGCTTAATGAAGGAGTGGAAAAGGCAAGAGACAAAAGCATAAACGAAACGTTGGTAATGATGGATAATCTTGCTTTTATAGTAAATGTTAAGAATAATATGGTGGTTACAGCTTTGGAACAAAATGAAGATAGCAATGTCTTTACCAATATTGATGGAGCAGTAATAGTGTAGCTAATGTTAAAAGCCGGACCGAAGCACTCATAAGCGAATGCAAGGAGGCTTTATATCCCGGAATGACAGAAGGGATTAATTGATTAGGAGGTCAATAATTATGATGAGATCATTATATTCTGGTGTTGCAGGTCTTAAGACTCACCAGACAAAGATGGATGTAATAGGTAACAATATAGCAAATGTTAATACAATAGGTTTTAAGTCGTCATCTGTATTATTCAGAGATGTTTTATATCAAACAAGCTCCAATGCAACAGGTGCTACTGCAAATACCGGTGGTACCAATGCTTCCCAGATCGGTCTTGGTACCAAGATGGCATCAATTTCCACAAAAATAACCGAGACGGGTGCTGCACAGAGTACAAATAATCCATACGACTTAATGCTTGACAGCTCAAGCTTCTTTATCGTTAGCCGTGGTGGCGTAAACTACTTCACTAAGGTCGGAGCTTTTGAGGTAGATGCTGCGGGATGTCTTGTTACAAGTAACGGATATCAGGTTATGGGCTGGCAGGTTGATCCCGACAATCCGACAGTTATCAGAAAGGATACTGTATCCGCACTTTATCCTGAATCGGAAGAAAATAAAGTGTCTGCTCCTGAGATGACTTCCTCTGCTCATATGACAGGTAATGTTGATATGACTGATACGGAGCTTACATCTTCAGACGGAAAAACAGTATCGGTTTCAATATATGATTCACTCGGTTACAGCTATACAGTCAAGTTTAAGATGACTCAGGATGCAGGTCAGGCTGATAAGTCATTATATAATCTTGAAATAGCTTCCATAAAGGATGCCAATAATGTTGATATACTCGGTGCTGATGATCCGAGTACTCCAAATGTTACCGAGGGTGGATATACAGCAACTCTTGGCGGAGGAAATTCAATCCAGATAAAATTTGATGCTGATTCAGGTTTGTTTGAATATGCAGGAAGTGCCGGAGAAAAAGAATCTTTGCTTAAGATTACTCCTCAGGGTACCGACAGAGGAGATGTATTTACCGCTAAGATTAACGGTGAAGATGTTGAGGGTATCACAATTGATTTTTCAGCACTTACAATGTTTGAAGCAGGCGGAAAGTCATCAGCAAAGATGGTTAGAGCTGCTCAGGATACAACCGGTGGCGGACGTGCGGCAGGTAAGCTTAATGATATAAGTATAGATAATGCCGGTAAGATATACGGAGTATACAGTAATGGTGAGACAAAGCTTATGGGCCAGATTGCGGTTGCAAACTTTGACAATCCTATGGGACTTGAGGCAATCGGCGACAGTCTTTATAAGACAACCCAGAACTCGGGAGATTTTGACGGAATAGGTTCGGCAGTAGATGAAAACGGCGGTAAGATGACTCAGGGTGTTTTGGAAATGTCAAACGTTGACTTATCTGCGGAATTTACCGATATGATTACAACTCAGAGAGGTTTCCAGGCTAATTCAAGAATTATAACAACATCAGATTCATTGCTTGAAGAATTGGTAAATCTTAAGAGATAATAAATAGTTAAAAATATCGCTCTTTCGTATTCGGAAAAACTTAAAATGACGAATGCGAAAGGGCGATATTTTTGTAGACATAAAATGTTTTGTGTGGTATAATACAAGCGTTGTATAGTGTCATAATCAAATCAGGAGTGAGGTAAGCTTATGATAGAGGTTACAAGACTTAAGGGAACAAAGATGATAATCAATGCAGAGCTTATTGAAATTATCGAAGAAACTCCCGATACGGTTATCACACTAACAAGCGGAAAGAAGTTTATTGTCAGCGAGACAAGTAAAGAGATTACTGATTTAGTTATAAATTATAAGAGAAAGATTCATACGCCGTTATAATTTACGTATGATGTTTTGAGGTGGCTTAAGGTGGATATAGCATCTATTATCGGTATATTGGCAGCACTGTTCCTTATGATAAACGGTATGGGTGGTGTCGGAGCGCTTATGGAAACATTCATAGATATGCCTTCGGTATTCATTACCTTTGGTGGTGCTTTTGGTACAATACTTGCGATGAATACTTTAAAGGGTTTCCTTGCGGGATTAAAGTCGTACCTTTTGATATTTAAAACACCTAAGGCCAGTGAAATTGACACCATAAAGTCGATAATTGATCTTTCCAATCTTGCCAGAAGAGAGGGTCTTCTTGCTCTTGAGGAATCAGCCAATTCTCTTGATGACGAATTTATGGAAAAGGGAGTTATGCTTATAGTCGACGGTACCGATCCCGAGCTTGTTAGAAGTATTCTGGAAGCAGAGCTTATAAATGTTGATACTCGTCATCAACAGAATATAGGATTCTGGAAGGATGTTGCTTCCATGGGACCTGCATGGGGTATGATCGGAACCCTTATCGGACTGGTTAACATGCTTCAGAACATGTCGGATCCATCCTCAATCGGACCGTCCATGGCGGTTGCCCTCATTACGACCATGTATGGATCAATCCTTGCAAACTGGTTCTGTTATCCTGCTGAGAACAAGCTTAAGGCCAGAAGTAATGCTGAATATATGCTAAAAAGTATTATTATCGAAGGACTTTTGTCTATTCAGGCCGGTGAGAACCCAAGAGTAACAGAAGAAAAGCTTAAATCATTCCTTTCACCTGCTGACAGAGCTGCTTATGAGGCTGAAAACGGCAGTGGCGATGGAGGAGGCGGAGAATAATGGCTAAAAGACAAGAAGAAATTAAGCCCGGTCTTCCTGCCTGGCAAGGTACCTTTGGCGATCTGATGAATTTGCTTTTGTGTTTCTT
>CALGGL010000037.1 GCA_937915975.1 uncultured Lachnospiraceae bacterium
GCGTGCCATGATATTTGCAAACAATGAGATATATAAAACAGCAAGTCGTGACCCTGATTTAAGAGGTATGGGTACAACTATGGTGGCTGCTGTTGCTCAGGAGGATAAATTATATGTTGCCAATATAGGTGACAGCAGGCTTTATGCCATAGGAGATGACATAAGACAGATAACCATGGATCACTCTCTTGTTGAAGAGCTTATACGAGACGGAAAGCTTGAAAGAAAAAAAGGAAGAAATCATCCTGAAAAAAATATTATAACTAAGGCTATGGGCTCAAAGGAGGAGGTTATACCTGATTTCTTTGAGATAGATATAAATCCTGAGGATAAATATCTTCTTTGTTCGGACGGACTTTCCAATATGGTTGAGGATGATGAAATAAGAGATATAGTTATTGATAATGAGGACTTAAATAAAACGACTCAAGCACTGGTTGACAGAGCAAATTATTATGGTGGAGCGGATAATATTTCCGTCGTTATCATATCAAGTTAGACTATTCGAGAAAGTAATCAGAAAGGGTTAGTATTATGTTAAAACCGGGAATGATATTATGCGATAGATATGAAATACTGGAGGTCGTCGGTGCCGGCGGTATGTCTATTGTATATAAGGCAAAGGATCACAGGCTTAATAGAAATGTAGCCATTAAGATGCTTAAGCCGGAATTTGTTAATGACAAGACATTCGTAACAAAGTTCAGAATAGAGGCTCAGGCTTCAGCGGGTCTGGCGCATCCTAATATTGTCAATGTATATGATGTTACAGAGGATGACGGAATTTATTTTATAGTTATGGAGATTGTTGAGGGTATAACGCTTAAAGAATATATCCACGAGAACGGAAGACTTACAATGGATAAGGCTATTGACTTTTCGATTCAGATAGCTTCAGCTCTTGAAACGGCACATGAAAATCATATTATTCACAGAGACATCAAGCCTCAGAATATTTTGGTAAATAAAAACGGTAATCTCAAGGTTACCGATTTTGGTATTGCAAAGGCTGCGTCCTCCAATACACTTACTTCCGGAGCAATGGGAAGTGTACATTACATATCACCTGAGCAGGCAAGAGGCGGATACAGCGATGAAAGAAGTGATATATATTCTTTAGGTATTACCATGTATGAAATGGTAACGGGAAGAGTACCTTTTGAAGGTGATAATAATGTATCCGTTGCACTTATGCATATACAAAACGAGATGGTATCTCCAAGGGAATATTATCCTGATATATATGCAAGCTTTGAAAAGATAATACTTAAGGCTACACAGAAGAAGCCTGAAAGAAGATATCTTACTGCAAGTGCGCTGATAGCGGATTTAAAGAGAGTTCAAAATAATCCTAATATAGATATAGTTGTTGCACCGTCTGCAATAACTAACAGTCCTACACAGGAATGGTCGAAGGAGGAGCTTGATGCGGTTAGAAATGCTGCCCAGGCAAAGCCTGTAACACCGAATGTATTTTTAAATACGCCTGTTCAAAATGAGATGGGAGAGATGAGACCGGTTCAGGGTATATCTCCGATACCTGTTAATAATCAGAGGATTAACCAGTTCTTTGAAGAAGAGGATCCTTGGGATGATGAAGAGGAATACGTTCCTCAGCAGCCGAGAAAGGGCGGAATTAAAAAGGTTCAGGACTATGATGAGGATGAGGATGATTACAATGATTACGTTGATGACGGAGATATAGATCCTAATCTTAAAAAGGCGGTTATTGTGGGAGCGGTTGCAACTGCGATTATTCTTGCCATAGTTGTGATGATTGTTCTCGGTAAGGTTCTTGGATGGTTTAAGTTCGGAGATAAAAAGACAACGTCCGCAACAAGCGATACTTCATCGGAGGTTGTTGAACAGATTGCTATGGAGGACGTAATCGGTATATCAGAGGAGGCAGCTATAAAGATACTTAAGGATGCCGGCTTTACCAATGTCCAGTCTGTACATGAGAATAATACCGAGGTTCAGGAGGGCTATGTATTTGAACAAAATATAGCTAAGGGCGAACCTACGAATAAGGATGCGGAGATAATCATAAAGGTCAGTGCCGGAGCTGAGGATAAGGAAATTCCTGATGTTAAAAACTATGAGGATGCACAGGCGGTAACCATTCTTCAGGAGGCAGGATTTACTGTAACTCACGCATATGAGTACAGTGAAGAAATTGATAAGGATAAGGTGGTCAGAACCGAGCCTGAGGCAGGAACTCTTGCAAAGGAAGGTTCCAAGGTAACACTTGTTGTAAGTAACGGTAAAGAGGAAAAGAATGTTGAGGTTCCTAATCTTACCGGATATACTCAGGCGGAGGCGGAAAATGCTTTGGCAGCCAAGAAGCTTTCAACAGGAAATGTAACTCATGAACATAGTGATAACGTAGCTGAAGGTTATGTAATAAGACAGGGTACCAAGAGCGGAACCGAGGTTCCTGAGGGAACGGCCGTTGATTTTGTAATAAGCGACGGACCTGAGGAAAAGGTTGTAACATATACGGCTGATGTCAAGGTTGATATAAGTGCACCGTCCGGTGAGCTTGATGCAGACGGTAATCCGATTTCTTATGCAGGCAGAAGTGCAACGGTAAGAGTATCTAACGGAAGTGCCACACAGGAACAGACAGTTACTCTTAATACTGAGGGAAAGGCTACGGCAAATGTAAGTATAGGCGGCTTGTCATCCAATAATGAAAGCTTTACTTATACAATAATTGTTGATGGCGCGGATGTTTCAAACAGCTTTGGCAAGACACCGAGCATAACCTACAGAGAGAATTAATATGACAGGTAAAATTATTAAGGGTGTAGGTGGATTTTATTACGTCCACCTACACGATAATTTTTTATATGAGTGTAAAGCCAAGGGTATATTCAGAAACCGGAATATCAAACCCATGGTTGGCGATGATGTAGATATTGATATAATCAGTGAAGAAGATAAAACAGGTAATATTATTTCAATTCATGATAGAAAGAATTCCTTAATTCGCCCGGCTGTTTCAAATGTCAGTCAGGCAATTATTATTTTTGCACTGTCTAATCCTAAACCCAATTATAATTTGCTTGACAGATTTCTTATTATGATGGGACAAAGACAGATAAAAACAATTATCTGCCTGAATAAATCCGATCTTGTCGATAAAGAGGATGCGGATAATATAAAAGATATATACGTGAAATGCGGTTATGAGGTTATAGTTACATCAACTCTTGATGAAAAGTCCCAAAAAACCGGAATATCGGAATTAAAAGCAATGCTTACAGGTAAGACAAGTGTTCTTGCAGGTCCCTCGGGTGTAGGAAAATCATCAATTGTAAATTCGATTTGTCCTGATTTATATGCAAAAACAGGGAATATAAGCGATAAGATAAAAAGAGGAAAGCATACTACAAGACATACTGAGCTTATGTTTTTACAGGACGATACATATATACTTGATACACCGGGTTTCAGTTCTCTTTATGTTGAAGGTATTGAACCGGAGGATTTAAGATTTTATTATAATGAATTTACCGGCTATGAGGGAAAATGCAGATTTAACGGATGTATTCATATAAATGAGCCTGATTGTGCGGTTAAGGAAGCCTTGGAACAGAAAAAAATAAGTCCCTTAAGATATGATAATTATAAACAGCTTTATGAAGAATTAAAGGAAAAGAGGAAATGGTAGAATGAATATTCTTTCACCTTCGCTTCTTTCAATTGATTTTAACAATATTGGAAGAGATGCGGCTATATTGGATAAGGCAGGGGTAAGCTGGTACCATCTTGATGTTATGGATGGTGCGTTTGTACCTAATATATCATTCGGCCCACCTGTTATAAAGTCAATACGAAAGATAACAAAAGCCTTTTTTGATGTACATCTGATGATAAATGAACCAAAAAGATATATAGATGCATTTAAGGATGCGGGCGCTGACTTACTTACCGTTCACTGTGAGGCGTGCGGTGATGTAAATGAAACAATCAATCTAATAAAAAAGGCCGGCTTAAAGGTCGGACTTGCCGTTAATCCGGAAACTGATGCAGAGGTACTCGAACCGTATATTGATAAGGTCGATATGATTCTTATAATGAGCGTACATCCGGGCTTCGGCGGACAGAAGTTTATGCCTGTTGCCATTGAAAAGCTTAAGTGGGTGAAGAAAAAGGCGGCTGATAAGAATAAAGAGCTTTTAATTGAGGTAGACGGCGGAATTAATTTTGAAAATGTCAGCAGTGTACTTGACGCAGGTGCAAATGTTATAGTTGCGGGATCTGCATGCTTTAACGGTGATATAGCTGATAATGTAAGACGGTTTAATGACCTGCTGTCATAACAGTTTATTATTATAAACAAAAGGCTTTGTCAAATAATATATTTGTGAAAAAAGGTTATTTATGAGTGAAAAAATAAAAGAATCAATGAATGTTCTGATTGTCACCGGTGGATTTGTGGATGAAGCATTATTGCTTAGTCTTATGAATGAAAAAAAGGATTATTATATAATCGGAGTTGATAAGGGACTTGAGACTTTAGACAGGCTGGGTATAATCCCTGATATGGCAGTCGGGGATTTTGATTCGGCAGATAACAGTATAAAAGAGAAATACGCAAATAATGATAATACGGTCTTGCTCAATCCCATCAAGGATAAAACAGATACACATGAGGCGGTTTGTGAGGCCTTAAAGCTTGCTCCCGAGAGCATAGTTATCCTTGGTGCCACAGGAGGAAGAATCGATCACCTTCTCGGCAATATAGGTTTGCTGAAAATATGTCTTGATAACGGTATTGACAATTCCTGCATCATAGATAAAAATAATAAAATCAGAATGATAAATAAGGATACGGTTATAAAGAAAAAAGAACTGTACGGAGATTTTATTTCCCTTGTTCCCTTTACCGATAAGGCAGAGGGCATAACACTTGAGGGATTTAAATATAGTCTGAGTGACGGAATACTTTTTAAGGATGATACACTCGGAATAAGCAATGAATTAGTAAAGGAGGAAGGTCTCATTAAGGTAAAAAGCGGATACCTGCTTTTACTGGAGACGAAGGATTAATTATGACAGGTTGGATTGTGTTTGCATTTGCACTTTATATGAGCGGAATGCTTATCATAGGAATTACAACTGCAAAAAAGAATAAAAATGCAGATGATTATTTCCTTGGAGGACGAAATTTAGGTGGTTGGGTAGCTGCTCTTTCAGCTCAGGCTTCCGATATGAGCGGATGGCTTCTTATGGGTCTGCCGGGATGTATATATGCATTCGGAACAAATCAGGCTTGGATAGCTATAGGTCTTTTCGTAGGAACAGTGCTCAATTGGATTTTTATAGCCGGAAGATTAAGAAGATATACCATAAGAGCAGGTAATGCGCTTACCATACCGGAATATCTTAGCAACAGATTCGGAGATAAAAAGAAGATACTTATGGCTATATCAGCTGTAGTAATACTAATATTTTTCCTTGTATATACCGCATCGGCATTTGCTGCAGGCGGAAAGCTTTTTTCTTCGATTGCAAAGATTGATTATCATACTGCACTTTTTGTAGGAGCTGCAGTTATACTTGCATATACATTTTTAGGCGGTTTCCTTGCAGTATGTAAGACAGACTTTATACAGGGTATGATGATGCTTATAGGAATTCTTGCTGTTCCGATTGTGGCAGTTATGCTTATGGGTACCGGCAGCATAATTCCAAATCTTATAGACAGTGGTGTTGAGGATGCCAGTGATTTCCTCAATATATTTGTTGAAAACGGCAAACCGATAACTGCCATGAGTATAGCATCACAGCTTGCCTGGGGACTCGGTTACTGCGGTATGCCTCATATCTTAGTCAGATTTATGGCAATTAAGGATGAAAAGGAGCTTTCAAAATCCAAGAAGGTTGCTATCGTATGGGTACTCCTTTCACTTGTAGTTGCCTGTATAATAGGTGTTATAGGAAGAGCATATCTTTTCCCTACAGTGCTTTCAACAGAAGGCTCACAGTATGAAAATGTTTATATTGAAATGATAATGAAGATGTTTACCGAGGATATTAAGATACCGTTTATCGGAGGACTTTTACTCTGTGGTATCCTTGCGGCAATTATGTCCACAGCGGATTCACAGCTTCTGGTATCATCCTCATCTATATCACAGGATTTATTTAAGGGAGTTTTCTTTAAGGACTTAAAGGAAAAGACTGTTTTGCTTATAGCAAGAGTTTGTGTATTTGTAATAGCAATAATTGCATTTTTTATAGCATGGAATCCTGATTCAAGTATCATGGGACTTGTATCTGATGCATGGGCAGGACTTGGCGCTGCATTTGGTCCGACCATACTTATGTCCCTTTACTGGAAGAGAATAAATCTTCCGGGTGCGGCTGCCGGTATGATAAGCGGCGCAGCAACGGTTATACTTTGGGATTATATCAAGCTTATAGATATGGATGGTGCCAAGGTTACACTTGCTACCTATACAGGAGCATATTCACTGCTTATAGGATTCTTTGTAAGCCTTGCATTTATCATAATAGTTTCACTTGTTACACCTAAGGTAAGTGAAGAGATAGAAAAAGAATTTGATGACGTAAAGAACGGAAATGTATAATTATATAAATAATATGTGTTATAAAAACATTAGAATTAAAAAAATAATAATCTAGCAAATATTATTATTTTTTTAAAAATGATTAGATAATAGAAATTATAATTAAGATATTGGTATAATTGATAATAATAAGTTGTTTTTCGGAGTACATTAGTAAAAATATTGATTTGATATTTATAAATAATATTAATAATTTTTGTTCAAATTCATTGCCTTTCTTTTTTTGGAATAAAAATAATTAAAAAATATATAATTTTTTATTTTATATATTCAAATTTATTTTTTGCAATTTAAAATTGAGCAATGGGGATTGGGGATTGGGGATTGGGGATTGGGGATTGGGGATTGGG
>CALGGL010000038.1 GCA_937915975.1 uncultured Lachnospiraceae bacterium
ATTAAGATTTTCAATAAGCTTCTTATCCGGTGTATATGAAAATGAAACGTTATCAATTACTATCTC
Source organism: uncultured Lachnospiraceae bacterium (assembly GCA_937915975.1). Lineage (GTDB taxonomy): Bacteria > Bacillota > Clostridia > Lachnospirales > Lachnospiraceae > Coprococcus_C. The sequence continues at coordinate 67 of CALGGL010000038.1, forward strand.
ACCATCCGCTTTTTCCAAAACCTTAGCATCAGCAGGCTCACTAATCTCTCCGGGCTCATCTATAAGTTCAAAAACTCTTCCTGCGCAGGCTATGGCATTTTGAAGCTCCGTAATTACATTTGAAATCTCATTAAAAGGCTTGGTATATTGATTCGCATAGCTTAAGAAGCTTGTAAGACGTCCTATGCTAAGCCTGCCTCTTATAGCAGCAAATGCACCGATTATGCCGACAGCGGCATAAACAAGACCGTTTACAAATCTTGTAGACGGATTTACAAGCGAAGAATAAAAGGTTGCGTTCATGCTGTCAGCTTCAAGCATATCATTAATATCAGAAAATCTCTTAAGTGCAGCATCCTCGTAACCAAAAGCCTGAACAATCTTCTGTTCTCCTATCATTTCATCCACAAGTGATGTAAGCTCACCTCTTGATTCGGACTGGCTGCGGAAAAGCTTATAGGTTCTTTTTGCGATAAATGCAGCCACAAATAAGGACAAAGGTGTAAGTACCACAACAACAAGAGCTATGGATACATTTATATAAAGCATAAATCCAAGAGTTCCGACTATGGTTACTATTCCCGTAAAAAGCTGGGAAAAGCCCATCAAAAGACCATCGGCAAACTGATCTATATCAGTAACGATTCTGCTTACTATGTCACCGTGAGCATGAGAATCTATATAAGAAAGCGGCATATCCGAAAGGTGATTGAAGGCTTCTATCCTTATATCCTTAACTACCATATAGGTTATGCGGTTATTGATTATACTCATAATCCATTGGGAAACAGCGGTGATTGCTATAACTATGAGGAATCTGACAATAATATCTTTGATACCGTCAAAATCCACCTTGCCCGGCTCAACTATGAGATTGATGGCATCACCGGTAAGAATCGGAGCATAGAGTGTGGCAATAACAGATATAAATGCACACACAAAGGAAAGCACTACCCAAAAGGTGTACCTTTTTATATGCTGCATAATTCTTTTTAAAATCCACGAATTATTTTTTTTCATCTCAAACTATCCTTTAATGAATCTCTTAATTCTTATCACATCAAACATCTATGCCTTTTCTTTATTTTGTGAATAGTATATCTCCTTATACACCTCACAGGAGGAAAGAAGCTCATCATGAGTTCCGAGTCCTACAACCTTACCGTCATCAAGCACTACTATCTTATCCGCATACATTATGGACGTTGCTCTCTGGGACACCATAAATACCGTTGTATCCTTTATTTTTTCCTTAATTGCCATACGAAGTGCCGAATCGGTTGCATAATCAAGTGCAGATGATGAATCATCAAGTATAAGAATCTCAGGTTTTTTCACTAGTGCTCTTGCTATGGTAAGTCTCTGCTTTTGTCCTCCGGAAAGATTCTTTGCACCACGGTTTAACTTAAAGTCCACGCCGCCTTCTTTTTCATCCACAAAGGTCTTTGCCTGCGCTATATCAAGAGCAAGCTCTATATCTTCTCTTGTTGCATCAGCCTTGCCCCATCTGATATTGTCTTCGATGGTTCCGCTGAATAAAACCGCCTTTTGCGGCACAACACCTATCTTATCAATCAATTTTTCCTTTGGATAATCCTTTACGTCGATACCGTCTAAAAGTATCTTTCCTTCCGTACAATCATAAAATCTCGGAATCATATTTACGAAAGAGGATTTTCCCGAACCGGTACCTCCGATTATACCGATGGTTTCACCCTTATTTACCGTAAGATTAATTCCTTCCACGGAAGGCTCCTTGGAATGCTTATAGGTAAGCCCTGCATTTACAAATTCAACCTTAGGCGCTATATCCTTATCTCTTACATTTGTTTCCGTATGTTGAATTTTCCATAAGTCATTACCTATATCCTCCCGACTCGTGAAGGTCTGACTGCTCTTGGTTTCAAAAACATCATTTATACGCTTTGCACAGGCAACAGCCTTGGTTTCCGTTATAATAAGATTGGCAAGCTTAACAAGCTCAACAAGAATCTGTGACATATAGTTTACAAGTGCGTAAACCGAGCCCTGCAAAATAAATCCGCCTTCAACACGCTCTCCACCCTTCCATATAAGTGCAGCTATGGAAAGATTTATAACAACATACGTAAGAGGGTTTAAAAATGAATTGATTCTTCCCACAAATATCTGCCCCTTTGTAAGCTCATTTGTAACCTTACCAAATTCATTTTTCTCATACATTTCCTGATTAAAGGCTCGAATCACCCTGACACCCGAGAGATTTTCGCGTGTCTTTAAAGTAACCTTATCAAGCCTTTGCTGAACCTTTTTATACAGAGGTATAGATATAAACATTATACCGAATACTATCAAAATGAGAACCGGCAGGGTTATAAGAAAAACCAATGCCGCATGTGCATCCACCGTAAACGCCATTATCGTTGCACCGAGTACAATAAAAGGCGAACGCATAAAGAGCCTTAAGAACATATTTATTCCGGTCTGAACCTGATTAATATCACTCGTCATACGGGTAACGAGTGTGGATGCGCCTATCTCATCAATTTCGGTGTAAGAAAGTGTTTCGATATGCCGGAATAAGTCATATCTCATCTCCTTGCCTATTCTCATAGCAACCTTTGCAGAAAAAAACTGTGCGGTTATGGAGCAGACAAGACCTATTATTCCAAGCGCAATAAGGACAAGCCCCATCCTGTATATATAGGGCTTGTCATTATTATTGATACCGTTATCGATTATTGCAGCCATAACGAGCGGCACCAGAAGCTCAAAGCTTGCCTAGATCGGAAGAGCACACGTCTGAACTCCA
>CALGGL010000039.1 GCA_937915975.1 uncultured Lachnospiraceae bacterium
CTTTCCCTACACGACGCTCTTCCGATCTATATTACTATAAGACTATCATAAATTATTTAATTTATTCTTATAAAAACTTTTCTGCAATCTTCTTAAAATCATCCTCAGAGCTAATTCCATTAAGCATAGAACCTTCTCTGATATATGCCCCTCTTGCGCTTCCCTGTAGATCTTCTACCGAACTACCAAAGCCTGTACTACCTGAAGTAGCAAAGAGAACTATATTCTTACCTGATAAATCATAGCTCTCAAGAAATGTATTTACTATGGTTGGAGCAGTATACCACCATATAGGATATGCTACAAAAATAGTATCATACTGAACCATATCTTTCACAGGCTCACCACCGATTGCAGGTCTTAAGTTAGCCTTATCCTTCATCTCAACCGAACTGCGAGACTGTTCATTTCTCCAGTCCAAGTCATAATTCGTATAAGCAACCTCCGGGACTATCTCATATAAATCTGCTCCTATAGACTTTGCGAGACTTGTTGCCGCCATACCGGTTGTTCCTGTAGCTGAAAAAAATGCTACCAATACTTTACTCATAATTTATTATCCTCCTATCTGAGCGAATATTTTTTTATATTATTAATGGATGTGTCAAATCAGTAAATTATTATTTACCCTTATACTCCATACAAAGCATAGTAAGATCATCGAACTGAACCGTATCTTTAACATACTTGTCAACTGTAAAATGTACATCCTTTATCGTCTGTTCTACGGATGCTTCAATATCCTTATTAAGCGAAGCCACAAGCCTTCCCATACCAAACATATTGCCGGCAGAATCCTTTGCCTCCGGTATACCATCCGTATATAAGAATAGCTTCGCACCCGGTTTCATCATAATCTCATATTCATTATATTTTGCACTCTCCATAAGCCCAATAACAAAACCATGCTTATCCTGATAAATCTCATAGCCTCCATCAGAACTTTTAAAAATAGGAAATTCATGTCCGGCATTGGCCGCAGTAAGTTTTCCAGTCGAAATCTCAAGTATACCAAGCCATACCGTAACAAACATATCCTCTTGATTATTTACACATATCATATTATTGGTATCATAAAGTATCTGCGCCGGTGACTTACCTGCCAAAGCATTATTGTCAAGCATAATCTTTGCAGCCATCATAAAAAGTGCCGCAGGAACTCCCTTACCCGAAACATCCGCCATAATCATGCATAAATGATCTTTATCTATTAAAAAGAAATCATAAAAATCGCCGCCAACCTCCTTTGCAGGATCCATAGTGGCATATATATCAAATTCCTTTCTGTCAGGAAATGCAGGAAATGTGCTCGGAAGCATATCCGACTGGATTTTTGCAGCCACAGAAAGCTCCGTACTTATACGTTCCTTTTCTGCAGTAATTCTTGTCAGATTTTTCTCATGCTCTGCAAGGTCCTTTTCCATGTCTGACATTACAAGACTTAAGTTTTCTATCTCATCACCTGTCTTAATGCTAAGTAAAGAAAAATGTTCTGTATCAAGCTTACCATCCTGTTTATCCGTTGCATATGCCTTAGCTGCTTTGGCTATATCGTTAATCGGCTTAACAAGAGTTTTTTCCATACGTTTTGCCATAACACGTCCCATAACAAGTATGGCAAATAAAATAGCTACGATATACTGAACCACAAATTTCCAAACACCGCTAAGCGCATCAGACGCACGTACCACCACAAACAAAAAACCGGCAGATGGATCACCTTCAATTATATAAGCTCCGCTTACACATATTACACCCCTGTTAGGGAGGAAATAATAGGTTCTTGGGAACGTCCCGTTACCACGCTTAAAAAAATACCTCTGAAACCATCCGGGAACACTTCTTTGTCTACCGATAGGATAGACATGGTCAGGTCTTGGATCTGTATCCGCAACTATAACAAGTTTTCCTTTTTTTTCGTCTGCTACGGCAAAAAAGAAATCAGACATTTCATCAGTTCTTTCACTGCGTAAAATTTCCAGCATACGCTGATAATCCTCATCGTTATTTATTTCATCAAAATAAGCATAGTAAGACTCATCTGCTTTCTCATTACTATGCTCTTTATATATCTCCATTGTCCTTTTTGAATATTTTCCCGGGTCAACCTCATTTTTTAAAGATTCAAGACTTTCATATGCATTATCATATGCTTCCTTCATTGCCTCCTGCATGGATGCATTCATATACATACCAAGACCGATTACAAAGCATATTAGTCCCAATATAAGAGAATGAACTGCCGATGCATTAAATACCTTAGCAGCAAGAGAATTCTTTTTTCTCTCAATTTTATTCATTTCTCTGACTGATTTTTTATGTATCTTACTCATTTTTTCTCCGCAACATAAACTGCCATAATATATTTCTACCTATGTTTACTCTATAGTTAAAAAATCACTAAAATTAGTGATTTCAAATATCTCCATAATATCCTCCGAGACATTTTTTACAATCATACTGCCCTGCTTACTCATAGTCTTTTGTGCAAACACCAAAACCCGAAGGCCATCGCTTGAAATGTACTCAAGCTTTTCCATATCTATTACAAGACTCGTTATACCGGAAAGTGCAACTTTTAGCTTTGCTTTAAACTCCGGTGCAGTCAGCGTATCAAGCGTCCCCTCAATCTTTATAGTTAGTTTGTCATTTTCTCGCTTATCAATTATATTAAGCACTATTTAATCCTCCGTTTATTATAAGAATTTTTTTAAAATTAAATTATTTTGATTTTTTTTATAATTATAAGCATATTCATCCATGCTTTTTTTTAC
>CALGGL010000040.1 GCA_937915975.1 uncultured Lachnospiraceae bacterium
AGATCTACACTCTTTCCCTACACGACGCTCTTCCGATCTTAATTCATAATTTATATATTGATAATTCAATCCTTCATCAGATTTAAATGAAGTTGATTTTGATATGGAATAATGACTTTCAGGATAATCATAACATTTTTTTAAAATAAAGCTTGATTCTTTATCATCTAATATTAATGTTATATTTAAAAATATGTCAAGTCGACACAAGTATAGTGGAGAGGAAAGTATATTATGTATGATTATCTTGTGGTAGGTGCAGGCTTATATGGTGCTGTTTTCGCCAATCAGGCAAAACAGAAAGGGAAAAATGTTTTAGTTATCGATAAGAGACCTAATATTGCGGGAAATGTTTATACTGAGGAAATAGAAGGTATAAATGTTCACAAATACGGTGCTCACATATTCCATACAAATAATAAAAAGGTTTGGGACTTTGTCACAAGCTTTATTGAATTTAATCGTTTTACCAATTCTCCTGTTGCAAATTATAAGGGGGAGCTTTTTTCGTTGCCGTTTAATATGTACACATTTAATAAAATGTGGGGAGTGGTTACACCTGAGGAGGCTGCGGCAAAGATTGAGGAGCAAAAGAAGGAAGCGGGAATTACCGAACCTAAAAATCTTGAGGAACAGGCGATAAGTCTTATAGGAACGGACATTTATGAGAAGCTTGTTAAGGGATATACGGAAAAGCAGTGGGGCAGACCTTGCAATGAGCTTCCTGCTTTTATAATAAAGAGGCTTCCGGTAAGGCTCACATTTGATAATAATTATTTCAATGCTTTATATCAGGGTATTCCGGTCGGCGGATATACAAAGCTGGTTGAAAATATGCTTTCGGGAATAGAGGTAAGATTAAATACCGACTATCTAAAAAATAAGGACGAGCTTGATGCGCTTGCCGATAAGGTGATTTATACGGGAGCAATTGATGCATACTTTGATTATAAGCTTGGTGCACTTGAATACAGATCTGTAAGATTTGAAAATGAAATACTTGACAAGCCGAATTTTCAGGGAAATGCAGCCGTTAACTATACCGATGCAGAGACTCCGTGGACAAGAATCATAGAGCATAAGTGGTTTGAATTCGGTAAGGATAAGGATGGAAATGATCTTCCTAAGACAGTTATAAGCCGCGAGTATAGTTCTGAATGGAAGCCGGGAGATGAACCGTACTATCCTGTAAATGACGAGAAAAACGGAAAGCTTTATGAAGAATATAAAAAGCTTGCTGAAAATGAAAACAAGGTTATATTTGGCGGACGCCTTGGTGAGTACAAATATTATGATATGGATGCCGTTATCGCATCTGCACTTGATATGTGTGAAAAGGAATTATAGAAGTAATAATACGAGGAGAAGGTTATGAACGAGAACGAAGAAATACAAATTAATTTCAGGGATTACATGCTTTATTCGCTGAAAAGATGGAGAAGCATATTGGTCATAGCTTTGTTGTGTGCATTAGCTGCAGCGGGAATTGTTGTTGCCAAAAGTGCCATTTCCTGGGATGAAAATCTTAAAAAGTATGATGAAGAGGTTGAAAAGTATAATGAGGAACATGAAATCTATGAGGATAACTTAGTTGCCTTTTCTCTTGCACTTGATAACTTTAAGCGCAATTATGAGGATGCTGAAGAGTATTCCGATAATTCAATCTTAATAGGTTTGGATGCTAATTATTATATGGCGGTAAATACCGATCTTATGCTTTTAAAGAAGGAGACAGAGGAGGATTCTTCCGATACAATTGATCAAAATAATGTGCTCAAGGCGTATTACAATTGTTTATACGAATATGCAGATTGGGATGCGGTTGGTGAGCTTATTCATGTAAAGAGTGAATATGCAAAGGAACTTGTTGATGCACAGATTGACTATGACGGCGGCACGATAAGTCTTAAGGTTATATATCCTGATGAAGGATATTCATATGCAATATCGGAAATGCTTATAAACGGAGCCAATACCAAGATGAATGAATATGGTTATTTCGGCGGGTATGATATGGTTTTGATAAATCAGTCATCGGGTTATGAGTATTCAAAAGAATTAATGGATTTTATCAACGAAAAAAAATCGGCATTTGAAAAAGCAAAAACGGATTATGAATCCGGTCAGGAAAATTTGGAAAGATACGTAAGTGAAGAGGAACCTAAGCAACCGACCATGGATAAAAGTCTGTCCAGAAAACATATAGCTGTTGTGGCAATTATTGTGGGAATCATTGGATTTGTGGTTGGCGCATTTTTAATGTTTGTGTTCTATTACAACAGGTTTGTAAAGAAAGGCATTATATATTCGGCTAATGAATTTAACCGCATAACAGGAATTAACAGTCTGGGAGTTTTTCCTAAAGCCGGAGAGAAGAAGCGTTTGTTTGGCTTCATTGACAGAGCTATATCAAATAAAAGCAAGGATACAAGCTATACAGAAGACTTTGCTTATGAAAGAATCAAAATTCATTTGGATAATTTAAAGGATGTGGAAAATATCATTATAGTAGGAAAGAATAATGATAAATGTAATGGAATTTTCGAAAAACTCGGAAAGGATATAGCAGATAAGAAATTCAATATGTATGAAGACTTTTCATCAAATGAAGCATTAAAGGATTTTTACGATTGTGACGGAGTTATATTCATTGTGGAGCGAGAAAAGACCATGCTTTCCGAGATGATATCCAATCAAAGATTTGTTGAAAACAACAAAAAGAATATAATCGGAAATATTGTTTTATAAAATCCAATTTAAACTCTTAAAGCCATTGTTTTACTGGTTTTTCAGTATAATGATGGCTTTTTTGTATGGAATATTTATAAATTATTTTTATTATTGAAAAATTATGGAAAAACTGATTGACTTAATGTGTTATAGATTATATACTAATAGAGTAGAGACTCTATAAAAATGTATAGAGAATATAACACATAGGAGGAAATTATATGAGAATTACAAAACAAATTAAAAAGAAATCAATGGCATTGCTTACTGTAGTTTGTTTGCTTGCAGGAAGTATGTCGGTACTTGCAGCTTCAGATGATACCGATAATAATGAAGAAATCTCAGCTCAAAGTGCTGATGGCGGGGTTTTATGTGATGACGGATACATAGAGTACACTGAGTATCCAAGTGCTGATAATGACGATGATATAATCTATATCGGAACTATAGATAATACAAAGGGCAGCGGCACAATTAGTAATTGGTCAATTGCTTCGGGAAGTTCAGCTACAAGTTCAATATTTAATGCAAGCAGCGGAGGTACAATAAGCATTGCAGTTAATGTATCACCAATAAATAAAACTGTCAGAGTAGGAATTGTACAGCCTAACGGTGTAAAAAGATATGTAGAAGGTTCGGGTTCTGTCGGCCATGACTTTTCACTCACACAGACGGGTAAGTATAGAGTTTATATAGCAAATGACAGCGGTACATCTGTAACTGCAAACGGTTCATATGTATATTAATATGTATTTTATTATAAATACTAAATGGGTGGAAGTATCCACCCATTTAGTATTTATAAATTTTATAGGGATTAAAGTATTGTTTTGAATAAAATAATACTTTATAATTACATTATTACAAAAGATAAGGAAAAAATTATGGACATTATTTGCAATATTGTTTTGATAATTCTATCAATGAGTATTACGGGAACTGTTCTTTCTTTGCTATGGATACTGTTAAAAACTGTATTTGGAAAATTTTTAAGATCGGATATTTTGTATTTTTTATTAAAGCTTGTTATTGTCAGTTTTTATATACCGATATTCATTCTTGATATTACAATTAAATCATATTTTTACAGTGGATTTAAAAACTACTACTTTTTCTTTTCAAAACCAATGAAAATAGTGCTTGGATTAATCTTTGCCGTCATGGTTGTAATGATTATTATAAAGCTTATTTCATGGATAAAGGGAAACTTAAAGATTAAGAAAACTGTTCGTTTCAGAATCCCGGTAAAGGTAAATGTGAATAAAATAGTTGATGAGCTGCGTGCCGAGATGAATATAAAGAAAAAGTTTGATGTGTATCAGGCATTTGTTACAACTCCTTTTATATATGGATTTTTTAAGCATGTAATATACTTAAAAATGGAAAACTATGACGATGAGGATATAAAGATAGCTATCAGACATGAACTTACGCATTATAAGCAGGGTGATGTATTCTTTAAACCTATTGCAAGCATAATGTTTTGCATTAATTGGTTTAATCCTTTGGCGTGGTATATTAAAAATGAATATAATATATGGGCTGAGGTAAGCTGTGATTATAAATGTTTTACCAAGGGCGGCTTGACTGTAGAGGAATACTTCCTTGGAGTGTTTAGAATGGCAGGCGAAATATATGAACAATATATGGGCATAGTATCACCGGTTGGAGGAAAGAGTGAGATATATAAAAGAACCACACTTATGTCTAAGTATTCACGTAATGAGATTAAACCATTATCTCTTGCACTTATTTCATTATTTACGGTAATAATTTCAGTTTTTTCTTTATATGAAGTATCATATGCAGCAGGTAATTTATATAATTATGTGTATGAAACAACACAAACAGAGATAAAAGAATATGATGTGGTGACTGAAGATGGATCTGTTGAACATGTTATTAATAATGTGACAGATGATGAAAAAAATTATAATGCAACAAACGAAGTGTTTAACCAAATTAGTTATAATGATTATAAGACGGATGAAAATATTAATGTTGATGTTATCGTAAATAAGAATGAAAGCTGGATGACTACAGTATCAGGTTTAAATGGTGATAATATTATTCTTGTTGCATTGACTTGTGAATTGAAAGATTCTGTATTTGAAATTGGAATTATTGAACCCGACGGAACTGTAAGATATATAGAATGCGATAATAGAGTTAATCATAGATTTAAAGTAAACAAAACAGGTATATATAAAATTTTTATTACCAATATCGGACAAGAAGATGCTAACGTAAAGTGTTCAATTATGATTTCACCCCAATCAAAGGAGGAATAATATGAAAAAGGTAAACGTACTTTTATCCTCCTACAATGGAGCTGACCATATAAAGGAGCAGATAGACAGTATTCTAAATCAGACATACGACAATATCGAATTATATGTCAGGGATGATGGATCAACTGACGGAACGCTTGACATCCTTAAGGAATATGAGGCAGATGGCAAGCTTGTACTTGAACAGGGAAAAAATGTGGGCTTTATTAAAAGCTTTCTTTGGCTTGTAAGACATTGTGGTGAGGCGGATTATTATGCTTATGCCGATCAGGATGATGTGTGGTTTCCTGATAAGATATCTATGGCTGTTGAGATGCTTGATAAAGAAGAAAACAGTGATAAACCGCTTCCGCTTCTTTATTTTTCAAACTACAATATATGTGATAATGATTTGAATTTTGTGTCGATGCATGATAAACAGGGCGTTGAGAAACATCCGGATTTTGCCAATGCCTTGGTTGACTGTATGCCTCTTGGCTTTAATTCCGTGTTTAATGATGCCGCCAGAAGATATATTGCTAAGGACACTCCGAAGTTTTCCTGTGGTCATGACTGGTGGACGTATCTGGTATGCCAGGGATTGGGTAAGGTTATTTATGATAACCGACCTACTGTGAGCTACAGAAGGACAGACCACAATGTCAGCGCAGGCGGGATGAGCTTCATAAAATTTCAGATATGGAGATTTAAAAAGTTCTTCTTAAATGATTATTTTTCCAATATCAGAAAGATGCTTAGGGAGTATGAATATTATTATAAGGATGAGCTTAGTAAAAAAGATAAAAAAATGCTGGCTTTATTTACGCATAAGAGATATAATTTTATAGCTATGATTAAAAAGCTTTTTTATCCGCACAGATTTAGAAACGGAATTGTGGATGAGCTTATGGTGAGGTTTTTATTCATAATAGGAAAATTATAGTCATAGCCTTACGGAGGGGATATGAGTTTTTCGCTGGCTGCATCTTTATTTTATATAACAGTTACCCTGGCTGCTGTTTTGGGCTTTTATTTGTATGCAAAGTCTGATACGATGCTTTATGCGGGGACGTGGATTCCTATTTCCTTTTTGGCGCTTATGGGTTATCAGACTCTTATATCCGGTTTGCTTAGCTTGGTGAAAATCAAAGTAAATATTATATCTGTCGGATTATTTAATCTTGCTGCTGCGGCAGTTCTTTGGTTTTTTATTATCAGAAATAAAAAAATACAAAAATACAAATTTGAGTGGGCGGATTTTGCAAGCGGGCTGCTTATTTTTGCAGCAATTTTATGGGTTATAAATAAGAGATACGGTGCAGACCTTAATCCCACTTATAACTCGGTAGATCCGTCGGTGCACTTTAAGTCTGCGAGAAATGTGATTAATAATCAGAGGGTGTGGGGAATGTATTATTCCGCACTTCATAACGGACTGCTTATAGAAACTCTCGGAGCATTTGTAAAAGCGGCCGATATATATAAAATATATGTCGCAGGGGATATTTTGCATCTTATACTGGCGGGTGTTATGTTCTGGGGAGTTATACGAAGCTATGCCAAGGACAATATGCTTAGGATTGTGGGTATAATTGCTACACCTATGTACACTATGGGATATCCTTTAAACAGCACGCTCTTTGGATTTTCTTATCTTGGAATGGGAGTAACTGTGGTTGCGTTTATAGTGGCGGCAGCGGATATTTATACTAAGGATGAGATTAATAAAAAATGGAGTATAGTGCTTCTTTCACTTGGCTGTTACAGCATATTTCAGTCTTATGTTCTTTTTATGCCGGTGGTTTTCTTTTCGCTTCTTGCCTGTGCGCTGGTTAAACAGTTTAAGGATAAGAAGCTTATATCACTTAGTACTGTTTGGATAGGTCTTTCGATATTTCTGCCTGCAACCATACTGGGACTTTGGTATACCTACGGAGGTATATTCGGAAGCTCCGGAAGCGGAGGTACGGGAGGCGGAACTACGGTAGCCTCGGCAATAAATATTGAGGGTGGAATTTATTCCGATCTTTATACTAATTTTATATTTATGATTCCTTTGGCTCTTTTCGGTTTTGTAAGCATCATAAGAGATAAAAAGAATAAGTACATATTATATGCTTTGTCGCTTGAGCTCGTGTTTATGCTTGCTATGCTTATCAAAGCCGTAAGAAGAGAGGTATCGGCTTATTATTATTACAAGAATTATTATATGCTCTGGCTGATTGTATGGATTTTATTTTATATGGGTATATATTATCTTGAGAAAAATGAAAAGCTGATTGCGGTATTTACGTTGGGCTTATGGATTATGATTACCTGTATGAGCTACAGGGATATTGAATACAGAATTGCTGTTAAAAATCCATACCTCTGCAGTGATTATAAAGCCTATGATTTATCTCATATCTATAGCTTCAACAGAACATTTTTAGTAATAACGGATTCTTATTCCGAGGATAAGCTTGATATATATGCTTATGCGGTTGATAATATTCTTTCCGAAGATAAGACCTATATTCCGCTTGCGGGCTCAGCCGAAGACTATTATTGGATGCAGGCGATTACCAATCAGAGCGATTCGGATTATCAGTACTGGAATAAGGGGGCGGATGTATTCTTTTTGAGTTTGAAAGAGGATGATATTCATTATATAATGGTATTTAAGGATAATGATTTTTATAATAATTATATCGGTTATTTTGGTTCAATGAACAGGGTTTATGAAAATGAAACAGGTTTCATAGGAGTAGTGGAATAAAGCTGTCATACAATTGATAAAACAATTTTAAAAAGGAAAATGCACATGGATTTTAAAATAAGTATTAAGTCTGTAAAAAAAATAGCATCAATTGAAAATTTGTTTTTTGCACTTGCACTTTTGTTCGGCTTGATGATGTCCTTTATCGGAACGCCTTTTCAGGAGTGCGACGGCTGGGATCATTTTTTAAGAGCGGTAGATGTTTCATACGGAAATGTGCTCTCACCGGTAGCCACTCTCAATCACAGCGGAGGTAAGCTGGAAATCCCCGAGAATTTTTCGGAAATTAATTATCATATAACCGAACCGGGAAGCGGCGAAGGAAGCGCTTACAAAAGCTACCTTAAGTCTTTTGCACCGTCAAAGAAAAGTACAACAATAAATTTTAACGGCGGAATTATGTCTGTTTTTTATTATCCTCAGGCAGTGGGATTTTTATTGGGAAGATTATTCGGAGCGAGCGTATTCGGATGTGTTGTGCTCGGACGTATTTTTAATCTTCTTGCATTCCTGATTCTTGCTTATATCGGTATCAGAATTTCGCCTGTGTTGAAAAATTCAATGATTGCCATAGCACTGTTTCCTATGACTATATATCAGGCGGCGTCTTTTTCGCCTGATGCGCTTTTGAACGGCTTATGCTTTTTGTTTACGGGCTTGTGCTTTTATTATGCCTTTGGAAAAAAGGAAAAGCTTGGTATAAAAGAGCCTTTAACCCTTGGAATTATCCTTGCGTTTATCTTTCTTTGTAAGTATGTTTATGTATTTTTGGGATTGCTGGTATTTCTTATTCCAAAGGAAAAATTCGGCGATAACAGGGAGTACTTTAAGAAGTTTATGATCGCACTTATTCCGATTTTACTTCTTGGGATAATTGCGGTAAAAACAGCCATAGGAGTTGTTTCCGGAGGAGCCGAAAAAGTTGTGTCAGCAGAGTCGGCAACGGCTGTAAGTTCAATGACACCTTTGCAGTTTCTGCTTGCAAGTCCCGTAAATGTTTTGAAAGTTTTATTTTATACCTTCTGTTATAAGCTTTCGGATTATATACTTTGGCTTGATGTGCTTGGTTCCCTTAATTATCCGCTCGGACCGCTTATATATATAGTACCTATGTTTACCTTATATGTTATCGGAAGCGAGGTCACGGAAAAACCGGATATGATCAAGATAAAGCATAAGCTTCTTGCACTTCTTTGCTTTATACTTGTTTCGCTTGGGGTTGTTCTTGGAATCTATATAGGAGATACAAGAATTAATCATGCGGTAGAACTTCTGGTTCAGGGCGTACAGGGCAGATATTTTATAGCCGTTCTTCCTGTGGCGGCGCTGGTTCTTGCTCCGCGAAAGAGGACAGGTAAAGAGAAGTATTTTGACTATATATTGTTGATAGTTGAATTCTTTATATTGGCACTTTCCATATATTTCTTAAGAGGAAGCTGCTACTGATTTATACGGAGATATAAAATAATATAATAAGATGAAAATAAGAAAAGGAACTGCTTATGAAAGCAGTCCCTTTTCTTTTATTTCATAAGATTTTTTTTGAAAGATTGTTTTTATCATCATTATAACATAGCTTGGATTATGAAGAATGATGGAAGCCTTTCTTCTTAACGGCTCCTCGATGCACTGCAGCTTTTGCATACGGTATCCTTTTTTTACAAGCTTATTGTCAGGATATTTTTTGTATATGGATTTCCAATATCCGCTGTGATCGTTTTGAAGTCTGGTGTTACTTTTGTTTTCCCCGGTTGATATACCGCTTCCTACCTCATAGTATATTGCACCGTGAGGATAGTAGGATATCTTTTCGTTATTTAAAAGAAGTGTTACCTGTAGAAGATCCTCACAGTATTTTACGGACTTAAGTATGCCCTTAAGATATTTTCTGAAGGCTTCGGTATTATAGAACATGCTTGCACCTACAATCCAGCCATGGTTTTGTATAATATCCTTTTGCATGGATTTATAGTTTTCTTTTTCAAAGGCTTTTATATCGGATGGAAGATAATAAGGGATAAGATTAAGCTTATTATCATCATAATAAAATGCCTGAATTTTGCCGAAGCACATGATGCTGTTATGGGCTGTCATAAAATCATATATCTCGGATAATGTGGTTTCGCTGTATAGTAGGTCACCTGCACCGATGCATTTTACATGGCTTCCTTCGGCATATGACAGGGCATCATATATGTTTTGTGTCGTTCCGACATTTTTAGCGTGTGTCGAAAGCTTATACCCCGAAACCCCTTTTTTATCAAGGTATGAAGCTGCTGCATCGATACAGCCGTTTTCGGAACAGTCATCCGCAAGTATTATTTCAAATTCGATATTTTTTTGACATATGATAGAATCAAGAGTATTGATAAGTGCTCTTTCTTCAGAGTTATATAGTAAAAGTATTACGCTGAAGTTTATCATGGCTTTTTCCATTCTCCCTCATCAAAATCGTATTTTTTGATTATACCGGCAGGAACGCCCGCTACCATTGTATAATCGGGAATATCCTTTGTAACAACCGCATTTGCACCGACTACGGAATGCTTTCCCACAGTAACACCGGGCATGATTTTTGCGCCTGCACCGATAAATGCGCCTTCAAGAATTTTGGTTGGTTTTATGACAAGCGGCTGGTCAATATAGTCCTTTGTTACATCCTTGAAGCTGTGTCCGCAGTCTGCTATATATACATAAGCTGAGATGGTTACATTTTTTTCGATTTCAAGCTTGCTGCCGGCTATGATATGGCAGCCCTGTTCTATTGATACTCCATCGTGTATTATTATCTCGCCGTTATAGGTCTGTCCCTCATGTTGCCTCACGCACTCCATACGTGCAAGGCCCTGTATGGTTACATCCTTTCCGATTTTTATATATTTTGGTTTTACAAGTCGAAGAGGCTTCAACATATGGCTTTTTGCACCGAAGCTTCCGAAACGGTGATAGAGTATGATATACCTGATAGCATATCGTATATCTATCAATATATTGATTATATTTTTTTTCATGACTTATCGCTCCTTGCTATCCATGAATGTGATGACTTTTAACTTTTTATTTTGCTTTACCGAGTATGGTATATATCCAGCTTGAAAGTGAATATTTTTCTACAATTTCTTCAGGTATTTCGTTATAGTCCGTAGTGAAAAAATCATCGGGAACAGTTGGATTGTCCTTATCTATCAGGCATATATTTCCGTATTTGTAAAAGTCGTATTCGGTTACATACGGATTGGTGGTTATAAGCTTAGTGTGGCTTCCTATACTTTCAAAGGTTCGCATTGTAAGACCTGCCTGAGAACCGAACTGTACATCAAGAGCCGCCTTGGAATGCTTCATAATATCTGCCATATCCTCGAATTTTTTTCCGAAAACGTGTATATATTTTAGTGACATCCACTTGCAGCCGCCGGGTAAAACTGCCTGAAAATAATGCTTCATTTTTGTTCCCAGCATGTAGATAAAGCATTTTTTTTCATCAAGCCTGCAGCCGGTCATAATTTTATCGAGTACGGATATTCTTGATGAGTGGATTATTCCGGACATATTAAGTATATATTTTTTTTCTTCACCGTGATAAGCGTGGCAGTCGGTATAAAAAAGCGGAAGGTGTTTAATTCCGTATTCCCTGACATCTTTAAGATCAAAGGAATAGATTTCATCGTAATATTTTTTGTTCTCCTTAAAATGCTCGACTCTTGCCACATCATCCCACAGATAAAGGATGAATTTTGCCTGAGGCTGCATTTTTTTGTTTTTTCTT
>CALGGL010000041.1 GCA_937915975.1 uncultured Lachnospiraceae bacterium
GGATAAGCTGGAGCTTATAATCCAAAAGGCTGTGGAGCTCGGAGCCTGCGAGATAGTTCCGGTTATGACCAAAAGAACGATAGTTAAGCTGGATGATAAAAAGGCAGGCAAGAAGCTTGAACGGTATAATGCCATAGCAAAGTCAGCAGCAGAGCAGTCCGGCAGAGGTATCGTACCTTTGGTTAAAGGCTTTATGAGCTTTAAGGAAGCTTTGGAGTACGCCAAAAACCTTGATATGAATATTATCCCTTATGAAGAAGCAAAAGGTATGGAGTATTCACGAGAGGTTATAAAAGATATAAAGGATAAGAAGAGTCTTGGAATATTTATAGGTCCTGAGGGCGGCTTTGCAAAGGAAGAGGTAGATGCAGCTAAAGAAATAGGCGCAAAATGTATTACACTTGGTAACAGGATTTTAAGGACAGAGACAGCCGGACTTACTACGCTTTCGGTTATTATGTTTGAAATTGATGAATAGATAAGAGGTTATAATATGGAATGTTATTTTGATAATGCTGCAACAACTGCAGTTTTTCCTGAAGTAAAGGATTTAATGGTTAAGATTTTGGAGGAGGATTACGGTAATCCTTCGTCACTTCATATGAAGGGTGTAGAGGCTGAGAGGTACATAAAAGAGGCAGCTTCACGTATTTCAAAGGAGCTTAAATGTCTTGAAAAGGAGCTTACCTTTACATCGGGTGGAACAGAAAGTAATAATCTTGCGATTATCGGTGCAGCTATGGCAAAAAGACGTCAGGGAAAGCATATTATTTGTTCTGAAATCGAGCATGCATCCGTTAGTGCTCCTATGGAATTTCTGGAAAAGGAAGGCTATGAGGTAACCTATATCGGGGTTGATGAGCACGGAAGATTAAAACTTGATGAATTAAAAAGTGCGTTAAGAGAGGATACGATACTTGTCTCAACAATGTTTGTAAATAATGAGATTGGTGTTATAGAACCTATAGAAGAGATTTCAAAGGTTATAAAGGATTATAATGAGAATATAGTTTTCCATGTGGACGGAGTTCAAGCTTTTGGAAAGATGAGATTTTCACCAAAGAAGCTGGGTGTTGATCTGATGAGCTTTAGCGGTCATAAAATACACGGACCAAAGGGTTCGGGTGCATTATATATAAAGGATAAGCTTTTGATGCGTCCTATAATATATGGTGGTGGTCAGCAAAATGCCATGCGCTCCGGTACAGAAAATGTTCCGGCTATAGCAGGTATGGGACTTGCTACAGAGCTTATGTATAAGGACAACGAAAAAAAGATGGATTATATAAGAGCCCTAAAGAAGAGCTTTATAGAAAGGGTAACAGCCTTTGAAAATGTATATGATAATTCCGGTGATGCTCCGCATGTAATGAGTATCAGCTTTGTGGGTGTAAGAAGCGAGGTAATGCTTCATGCCCTTGAGGATAAGGGAATATACGTATCTGCCGGCTCTGCATGTTCTTCCAACAAGCCGCATGTAAGCAACGTGCTTAAGGCGATAAATCTTCCTAAGGAGCGCCTTGAGTCAACACTTCGTTTCAGCTTCTGTGAGGATAATACTATGGAGCAGGTAGATTATGCGGTAGGTATAATAGGCGAATTACTTCCGATGTTGAGAAAATATACAAGATAATTTTTACATACGGTTCTTTAGAATATATCTAAAATATGTACACGCAAAGCACGTTGACACTTAACGCTTTGCTTAGCACATTTTTAGATATATTCTAAAGAACCTGTTGTTGAAAGTGCATTAATATAGAGTATCTTATATGTAAGAAAAAAAGATTGGAGATTTAGTATGCAGTATAAAATGTTCTTAATTAAATATGCTGAGATAGGTACCAAGGGTAAGAACCGCTATGTCTTTGAAGAGGCTATGTGCAAGCGTATGCGTAACCGCCTTAGGCCTTACGGAGAATTTGAGGTAAGACGTGAATACGGAAGAATATATGTTGAGGCATTTTCTGATTATGATTTTGATGATGTTATAAAGGTGCTTAAGCAGATATTCGGAATAGTGGGTATATGCCCTGTTAAGGTTGTCGAGGATACTGCCTATGACAATATTTCCAAGGCGGTTATAGAATATATAGATGAGGAATACAAAAATAAGACCTTTACCTTTAAGTGTCATGCAAGAAGAAATGATAAGAATTATCCAAAATCATCTATGGAGCTTAACTGTGATTTGGGTGCGGATTTGCTTAATACATTTCCTGATTTATCCGTAGATGTACATAATCCGGAGGTTTTGATAGAGGTTGAGGTAAGAAATGTCGCTTACATATATTCTAAGGTTATTCCGGGACCGGGAGGACTTCCGGTTGGTACAAACGGAAAGGCCATGGCGCTTTTATCGGGAGGTATAGACAGTCCGGTAGCAGCATATATGATAGCCAAGCGAGGAGTGGAGCTTGAGGCGGTATATTTTAATGCACCGCCTTATACAAGTGAGAGAGCCAAGCAGAAGGTTATTGACCTTGCAAAACAGGTCTCCCAGTATTCCGGTGTGCTTAAGCTTCATATAGTTAATTTTACGGATATTCAACTTTGCATATATGATAACTGTCCGCATGACGAGCTTACGATTATAATGAAGCGCTATATGTATAAGGTTGCCGAGGAGCTTGCAATGAAGGAAGATTGTCAATGTATAGTTACCGGAGAAAGCATTGGACAGGTATCAAGCCAGACCACGCAGAGCTTACTTGTTATTGATTCGGCAATTAATCAGATTCCTGTATTCAGACCATGTATCGGTATGGATAAGCAGGAAATAATTGATATATCGGAGCAAATAGGTACTTATGAAACCTCGATTCTTCCGTATGAGGATTGCTGTACAATATTTGTTGACAAGCACCCTGTAACAAGACCTAAATTGGATCAGATATTGGAATCGGAAAAGGCGCTTACAGGCAAGATTGAAGAGCTTTATAAGAAAGCTATGGAGAGTGTTGAGGTTGTCTACTGCAGATAAAAAAGGTAATTACAAATTAGGTGTTATATATATCATAACGTCGGCATTTTGCTTTGCGCTTATGAATCTTTTCATACGCCTTTCGGGTGATGTACCGACGCTTCAAAAATGTTTTTTCAGGAATTTTTTTGCACTGGTAATCGCTGTGGGAACACTGATAAAGAGCCATACTCCTTTTAAGATAGGAAAAGGAAATACAAAGTATCTTCTTGTCCGTTCAGTAAGCGGAGGCTTGGGTATGGTGTGTAATTTTTATGCCGTTGACCATATGCATATATCGGATGCTTCAATATTAAATAAGCTTTCGCCTTTTTTTGCAATTATTTTTTCGATTTTTGCGCTTAAGGAGATTGCAAACAGGTATGAATGGCTTGCTGTTTTATCAGCCTTTACGGGAGCGTTATTCGTTGTGAAGCCTACATTCAGTTCAGAGGTAATACCTGCACTTGCGGGAGTACTTGGCGGACTTGGAGCGGGACTTGCCTATGCGTATGTAAGAAAGCTTGGGATAAGAGGAGAAAACAGCATGATAATTGTTGCGTTTTTCTCGGGCTTTACAACACTTATGCTTACTCCGTATCTGATATTTAATTATACGCCTATGACACTTACTCAGTGGGGATTTCTTATTCTCACGGGCTTTGCTGCCGCGGGCGGTCAGATATTTATAACCAAAGCCTACGCCAATGCTCCGGCAAAGGAGATTTCGGTATATGATTTTTCCATAGTGATATTTACAGCAATATTCGGATTTTTATTCCTTAATCAGATACCTGATTATTTAAGCGTCATAGGTTATATAATTATAATTGGCACAGCTGTTATAAAGTGGTATTTCACGGTACATTATAAAAAAGAAAAAACTGTATAAAAACATAAACATTATTACATAATATTACTAAAATAAATGGAAAAAGAGGTAAAATTATGATTAATGATGATACTATTAAACTATTGCGTGAATGTGATGCAGGTATAAGAATGGGAATCGACAGCCTTGAGGAGATGCTTAAATATACCAAGAATAAGGATATGTCGGAGTGTATGTATCGTACATTGGAGATAAGCCGTGATTTGGAAAGAGATACAACCGAACTTTTAAAGGAATACCATGATGACGGAAAAAATCCAAATCCTATAGCGGAAGGAATGTCATGGATGAAAACCAATGTTAAGATTGCCATAAATGACAGCGACCATACAATCGCAGATTTAGTTACCGAAGGCTGCAATATGGGTATTAAATCTTTACAGAAATATCTGAATGAATTTAAAGCTGCAAATGATAAGGCAAAACATATTGCTCAGAATTTGATTGATTCAGAAG
>CALGGL010000042.1 GCA_937915975.1 uncultured Lachnospiraceae bacterium
CCCAATCCCCAATCCCCAATCCCCAATCCCCAATCCCCAATCCCCAAACATTTTATTTAAAGCCTGTAATCTTATTTTAAATAATAAAGAAGGATATAATTTAAATAAATAATGAAGAAATAATAATAAAAAATGGATGACAACGAATCAGAAAAAGTAAAAGAAGAATTAATAAATTTATATTTAAAAATAAAAATCACGAAAGAAACTGATGTAATAAAAAAACATGTTTTATAATATATAATAATGAATATAGTCAGACATAATAATACCAAAAAGAGAAATCGAAAGAGAAAAAATATTATTACAAAAAAGAACATCCATTGAATTGTTAAATTATATTAATAATTATATTGATATTCTATCTACGTTAAAAGTAGATGAAATTATAGAAAAACATAAAAAAACAAAAAATGCTAATATTCCTGAAGATTTTGAAAGTTTATTAATAAAAGAAGAAGCGACTATTAGAAAGCATATTTCTCTTGTTAATAAACTAAGATTAGAAAATGCAACTCTTAAAGAAGATATAAAAACATTAAAAAAAGATAAAAAAGATTTTGATGATAAAATAAATAAAATAAAAGAAGAATACGAAAATAAAATTAAAGAAATGAACAATAAAATTGAAAAATTAAATATAATAAAAAATGAAATAGAAAAAAGTGAAAAAAAATACAAGAAAAAATTTGAATTAAACCAAGATGAAATTAATAATTTGAAAATCAAACTAAATAATTTTTTAATGAAGGATTTAAAAAATAATGGAATCAATAAAAGTATTCCAACAATAATTGATAAAAAATTCAAAAAAAGTAATTCAATGAAATTAAATGTAAAATATAGAATTAATAATTCAGAACGCGAATCACTTCAGAAAAATTCAAAATTAAATAATTCAAATATTCATCCAAATTCTTCTAGAAATATTTATAAAATAAATTATATTATGCAACTAAATAAAATATCAAAAGGATTTCCTGAACCAAATAATATATTTAACTATATTAATAAAGGAAGTAAAACAAATTCAAATTTAGTTAATAATAAAAATAATATTTTTAATGGATTAATTGAGTATAATCAAAAACAAATTATTAATGATAGTGATACTTCAATATTTAAAAAAATCAAGCAAAATTTTAATTTTTTGAACAATTCCAAAAATCTTTCAATTAATGATATAAAATCAGAAAAGGGAGGTATTGTAAAATTAAAAAATATAAAAGAAAATAAAATTTTATTATTACCTAGAAATAATAATAATATAATCAAAAGGACTTTTTCTTCTATTAATAAAATGGATGAAAATGACAATTATGAAGAATTTATTAAAAAAAATAATAATAAAAAAAATTATTTAATAAATGAGCAACAAGATTTTCATAAAATAAATTTAATATATCAAACCCCTAAGAAATTTTCTAATAAAAATACAAATTCAAATATTAATGATGGAAAAAATGAATTTAAAAAAATAAATAAATTTAGAATTTCATCAATAAATAAAGATACATTAAATAAGGAAGAAATGAGTTTCAAAATAGATATGAAACAAAAACAATTTCTTCCAAATAAAATTATTGATAATAAAAATATGAGTAATACTAAAATTGATTTATACACAAATAATTCTATTAATAATAATAATATAACTGCGTTTAAAGTTTCTACGCAAAAAAACAAAAAAATTAATTATGAAACAAAAAATAATAAAGAATAATTTTTTTTCAATAATTTTCGTATAAATAAATTTATATTATATTGTTACATTATTTATATATTTGTTAAAAAAGGGTTAATTTATTTTACAATTTTTAACAAGTTTCCTTCAACTTTTTTTAATTATTAATTTCCTTATTTTCTCTTATTTTTTTACATTTTTCAATAATATTTCTTTTATAAGTGACGTATTTATTATATTCTAATCTATCAAAATTTTCAACTGGCTTTTCTGATATATACTCACAGACAAATTGTAATCTATCATTTATATAATTCAAAAAACCGTAAAAGAAGAATAAACCAGGTTGATCTAATTGTATATAATGAGATACTCTTTGAAAATTAGTATCAAGTAATTTTGATTCATATATAATTTCTCCAAGTTTTGTATTTGTATCATAATTTTTTATTTTTCCTACTGTTGATATCATTTTTATTCCATTTTTTGAACTTGATGATAATATTTCACATTCTTCTGTGAATTTTTTCTCATCTAAAAAATAAAATGAATAAAATTCGTCACTTTTATTTGCCATATTAATATTAATAGATTTTTAAATAAATTAAATTTATAATTGTGAGATTATGTTTTTAAAAGAAATTAAAATGAATAATATTTTTATGGAGGATATAAAATGAAACTTTATGATGAATTAGTCGAAAGAGGACTTATCGCACAGATTACAAATGAGGAAGAGGTAAGCAAATTAATAAATGAAGGTAAAGCAACCTTTTATATAGGCTTTGATCCGACTGCGGACAGCTTACATGTAGGACATTTTATGGCACTTTGCCTTATGAAGAGACTTCAGATGGGAGGCAATAAGCCGATTGCTTTAATCGGCGGAGGTACAGGTATGATCGGTGATCCTTCGGGAAGAACCGATATGCGTCAGATGCTGACTCCCGAGACCATACAGCATAACTGTGACTGCTTTAAAAAGCAGATGAGCCGTTTTATAGATTTTTCAGACGGAAAGGCTCTTATGGTTAACAATGCCGACTGGCTTTTGGATCTTAATTATATAGATGTACTTCGTGAGGTTGGTGCACATTTTTCCGTTAACCGTATGCTTGCAGCGGAGTGCTATAAGCAGAGAATGGAAAAGGGCTTAAGCTTCCTTGAATTTAACTATATGATTATGCAGGCTTATGACTTTTATATGTTATATCAAAAGTATGGATGTAACCTTGAGTTCGGCGGAGATGACCAGTGGTCCAATATGCTTGCGGGAACTGAGCTTATAAGACGTAAGCTCGGTAAGGATGCACATGCCATGACTATAACTCTTTTGCTTAATTCAGAAGGAAAGAAGATGGGTAAAACCCAAAAGGGTGCGGTTTGGCTTGATCCAGATAAGACATCTCCGTTTGAATTCTTCCAGTATTGGAGAAATGTGGATGATTCTGATGTAATCAAATGCCTTAAGCTTTTGACCTTCCTTCCGCTCGAAGAGATTAAGGAGATGGAGAAGTATGAGGGCAGCGAATTAAACAAGGCTAAAGAGGTTCTTGCCTATGAGCTTACAACTCTTGTACATGGTGAGGAAGAGGCTAAGAAAGCTCTTGATGCGGCTAAAGGACTTTTCGGTGGCGGCAATACGGATAATATTCCGACAGCTTCACTTAATGATGATAATTTCAAGGATGGAAAGATTGACCTTATATCTCTTCTTGTTGCTTCGGGACTTGTAACCTCAAGAAGTGAGGGAAGACGTGCCATCGAACAGGGCGGTGTATCGGTTAATAACGAAAAGGTTACGGATATTGCCGCTGCATATGAAAAGGAAAGCTTCTCGGAGGAGTTTATCTTAAAGCGCGGTAAGAAGAATTTCAGAAAGATTGTAGTTGAATAAATTTCGGGAGGATTATCATGGCGGGAAGTCATATAGCTATACCAACCATACTTAAGGTTGGTAAGGGAACCATGGAAAATTTGGGAACATATCTTAAGGACAATGAATTTCAAAATGCGGTTATATATTTCGGTAACGGCCTTATAGATATGTTTGGTAAGGATATAATTAAAAATCTTGAAAAATCAGGCATAAACATACTCGATTATATGGAGCTTGATACGGTAGATATTAACGATATTATTAATCTTGCTTTTGATATAGACTCAAAGGCACAGGTTATTCTCGGTATAGGTGGAGGTAAGGTTATTGATACGGCAAAGTATGCGGCATATCTTCGCAAGCTTCCGTTTATAAGCATACCGACGTCCGCTTCCAGTGACGGATTTTCATCGGCGAGTGCATCACTTATTGTAAACGGAAGAAGAACCTCGGTTCCGGCACGTATGGCATATGGGATAGTTGTTGATACGGATATTATAAAGAGTGCGCCGGAAAAGTTTTTATATTCCGGTATAGGGGATATGGTTGCTAAAATTACATCTCTTTATGACTGGTTATTTGAATCCGAAAAGGGTTATTCCGTTATGAATGATTTTTCCGTTATGATTGCAAAAAAGGCGGTTAACAGCTTTGTAAGAACACCTTTTGAAAGCATAAGGGATGATTTGTTTTTAAGAGAGCTTGTGGATTCACTTGCTATGAGCGGAATTGCAAATGAGATAGCAGGCGGAAGTACTCCGACCAGCGGAAGCGAGCACCTCATCTCACATGCTCTTGATAAAATGCTTGAAAGGCCACAGCTTCACGGAGTTCAGGTTGGAATCGCAACTTATCTTATGAGTAAGGTTCAGAATCACAGATATGTAAGAGTAAATGCTATATTTGAAAAGACAGGCTTCTGGGACTATGTAAGTACGCTTGACTTAAACAGGGATGATTATGAAAAGGCTATAGATATTGCTCCTTCAATTAAGCCTCACAGACATACCTATCTTCATGAGGAAGAGTACAGAGAGCTTGCAAAGAAAATTTTGAGAGAGGACGAGGTACTTAAAAGAGTATTCGGTTAGATTATGAAATACGAAGCAATTATGTTTGACCTTGACGGCACACTATGGGATGCTACAGACAATATTATAAAAGCATGGGACAAGGCAATCAGTGAATTTGATGAGCTGAAGGACAGGCATATAAGTGAAAAGGAACTTCAAAGTGTGTTTGGGCTGCCTATGGATACGATTACGGATATTCTGTTTCCTGAGCTTTCCGATGAACGCCAATGTGAGGTGCTGAAAAGGTGCTGTGAAGTGGAAAATGATTATCTGAATGAGCACGGTGGAGTTTTATATCCGGGACTTTTGGATACCTTAAAAAAGCTTTGTGAGACGCATAAGCTTTTTATAGTAAGTAACGGTCAGGCGGGATATATAGAATCATTTCTTAATTCACAGGATTTGTGGGATTATTTTACTGATATAAGAAACTGGGGTGATAATCCTGTTTCCAAGGGTGAAAATATAAAGCTTGTTATGGAAAAGAATAATATAAAGAGTGCGGCTTATGTGGGTGATACACAGGGTGATGCGGACTCTGCAGCATTTGCCGGCATAGATTTTATATTTGCAAGGTATGGCTTCGGCGAGGTTAAAGAATATAAGTATGCGATAGACAGTATTACGGAGCTTTTGAAACTTGAACTTTAGTAGGTTGCAGATTAAAGGAATATAAAAGATAAGGATGTGGTATTATGTTTCATTATGAGTATAAGACAAAGGGAACCTGTTCACAGCTTATAATGCTTGATTTGGATGGCGATAAGGTTCATAATGTTTCGTTTGTAAGAGGCTGTAACGGTAACTTAAAAGCTATTTCAAAGCTTGTTGAAGGACAGACTGTTGACTATATCGAG
>CALGGL010000043.1 GCA_937915975.1 uncultured Lachnospiraceae bacterium
CATTTGGTACTGTCTCAGACAGGGATTTGGCTTTTGGTTTTGTATCAGAGAAGGATTCACCCTTAGCAGATTCAAATAATTCTCATAAAGCTCCAAATGACTACCATAATAAAAATCATGTTCTAAGGGCATATGCATCTCCTTCAATTTATGATTCAAGCCCTGCAATAAAAATATTCTTTAAAAACATCAAGGAAGAGAAAAAATATAAAAATATAATATATACTTCCATTATTTGTTCATATGTTTACTTATCCCATTAACCATATATGCCGGCATCATAAAGACAGACCTTATAATTCCATATCCTGAATATCTGTAAGTTTTAAAAGTCATAACCGCTGCCTTAAGCTTATTATGCGACCTACTGCCCTTTATATCACGATACTTAAGAAGCGGCTCATCTATGTTACATACTTTTGCACCGTCCTTAACGGCCGTAAGCCACACATAGTAGTCCTCGTGGGCATCCTTATCATGTCTCATAGGATATTTCTTCATCAGTTCTTTTTTAGCAAGGACAGCCGAACAGTTTATATGATTTGATCGTTTTAAATCCTTTAGAGTTATCTCTTCTTTTTCAAAACCGATTATCAGTCCTTTAGTTTCGCCGTTTTCATCAATCATCTCTCTCGAAGAGGTACAAATATCAGCATCTTTTTCTTTAATGAAATCAATCTGTCTTTTAAGCTTGTCATTTGTCCACATATCATCCGCATCAAGATAGGCAACATACTCACCTCTTGCTATATCCACACCCAGATTACGGGTCTTTGCGACTCCAAGATTTTCAGAATTTTTCCTGACTATAATCCTGGTTTTGTCCTTTAAAACATTATGATTATTTTTCACATAATCAAGTACTGTTTCAAGCGACTTATCTGTGGAGCAGTCATCTATAACAATTATCTCCTTTTTTACCTCCTGAATAAGTGCAGAGCGAAGTGCATCCAATATGAAGTTTTCAGCATTATAAAGAGGGATAATTATTGATACCATAATTCCAATTCCTTACTTTTGCATTTCCGGCTCATCCCCAAACACAAGCTTCATAATCTTTTCCGTCGCGTGTCCGTCACAGGCACTCATAAATTTATCCTTAAAATCTATAACCTTCTGCTTATCAAAATTCTTATCTATATCCTTGATATAATTTATCATCTCTTCATTAGTTGCAAAAATCGGACCCGGCACAAATTCCTTGTAGTCATAATAAAATCCGCGCCAGTCATAATAATTATCCAAATCATATGCAAAGAAAATCATCGGTCTTTCAAAGAGTGAAAATTCAAATACAAGCGATGAATAATCCGATATACATATATCGGAAATGCAAATTAAATCATCTATCGACATACTCTCGGTGCAATCTATTGCAAAATCCTTATACTTATCTTCGATTAAAACCTTTTCCTTCACAAAAGGATGATGCTTAAACACAAGTATATACTCATCATTAAACGCCTTATAAAACTTGGCTATATCAAGTTCATCCGGAAGCTTTGCTTTGGCAACCCTGCCTCTGAAAGTAGGAGCATAAAGAATAATCTTTCTCCCGTTTTTCTTTGGAAAAAGCTTATCCATTTTTTCCTCTGCGGTCTTTATATTTTCCTTATGATAGAAATAGTCCGTCCTTGATATACCTATACCCTTGGCAACACCCTTTTTTAGATTCATAGCTTCGGTATAAGCCCACTCAACCTCAGGTGCACTTACAGTCACATGAGTATAATTCTTATGATAAGGATATTTCTCTAAAGTCTTTCTGTTATCACCAAAGATAAGATCGGCAGTACTCATTCCGAATTTTTTAAATGCACCGCATCCATGCCATAGCTGGGTTACAACCGTTTCCTTTCTAAGCGGCAAACATGCAAACACATTTGAGGCATCATTCATAAACACATACTTAGCCGTTGCCACATCCTTAATCATATCCTCACAAAGCTTACGGTATTCTTTCCTTTTTACAAAGCCCATCTGTAGGAAATGCGTATGTATGTCGAAGCTGTAGTTATTCTTTAACTCATTATAAATATACTCCGAGCTGTTGGTTATATACTTCATACGTCCTTCGATAAAGATAACCTTCTTCTCATCCACAGCATTTTGCGCATATTTTTTATAAAGCCTCGGATATCTGATTTTGAACATATAAAACTTATAAAGCTTTATAAACGGCTTTTTAATTTTTTTCTTGATTCTTCTTGTTTTATAATAGACAAATCTTACCGCCTTATATGGTGCGGCTTCCTTAACCTTAGGAAAATACTTTGTCTGCTTAAATTTATCAAGCATTGCTTTATCTCTCCTCTAAAAATGTCACATACCTATCCCTATCAAATCTGACCCTCTATATAATCCATAAGCTTCTTTGTAACCTTTCCGTCACAGCCGTTCATATACTTTGTCTTGAAGTCCTCTCTTTGCTCGGACATATCATCATCAAACAAAGCTTCTTTAATATTGTACTTTAAATTCTTTTTATCCTTTACTATTCTTCCGGGAAGCTTGTTAAAATTGAGATAAAAGCCCCTCTTTTCCTTATACTTGTCAAAGTCCGGCACATAGAAAAGAATCGGCTTGTCCAGTAGAAGATATTCAAAAAATACCGAGGAGTAATCAGTAATAATCATATCCGAACAAACCATAAGCTCCTCTGTGGTCATTATGGATGAACCGCCGTTTAACATATGCGGATGCAGGCTTTCTATAAGAAATGCATCAGGAATTTCTCTTACACAAGCATTAATCTCGAGTCTCATATTGTCGAATAAATGAGCGTTTTTCTTATCCCCGGTCTTACCGGCACTTCCTCTGAAGGTAGGAGCCCATAGCACCACCCTTTTCCCTCTTGCATTGGGATATGCGAATCTGAATTTATCCTTACAGCTTTGTATAAAATCCTCATCAAAAAACTTATCGGTATATGCTGCACCCATAGGTCTTACTATATTATTTTCAAAGTCAGGTATCTGCATTGCAGATCTGAAAAATGTTAAGCAGGCATCTCCTGAAGTAGTTACAAGGTCGTAATTTTTTATCGGTGAACCGATATAAAATCCCGGTATATCATCCTTAGCATCATGGCCGAATCTCTTAAATGCACCGCAGCCGTGCCAAAGCTGTATAACCTTTGTTTCCTTCTTCTTTCTGCAGGAGGAAACCGGAAGGTAATAATCGCAGATAATAACAAACGAAGCCTTTGGATATTCACGCATAAAATCAAGCATACTTCCCGTAACCTCTTTTCTCGTATGCTTGGATGAATCTATATAGAATTCCTTTATATTATAATGCTCGCTTTTTAGCTTTTCCCTTATGCTCATCATATGCTCAGGACAGGTATCATGATGAGCATCCGCAAAAATAACAAGCCTGTCCTCCACCTTGTTTAACCTGTTTTTCAGATAAACAAGCGGAAAAACTATATACTGCAAAAACATTTTATAATATTCCTTCAGTCTGAATTTCATTTAATCATCTCCTCATATCTTGCAACAACCTCTTCCACATCACCGTATGTAACAAGCTTTCCATGCTCTAAGATAAGGGCCTTGTTGCAAATCCTCTTAACCTGCTCTATGTTATGTGAAACAAATAAAACCGTAGTACCCGTGTCCATCATATCTAAAAGCTTTTTTTCGCTCTTTTTTCTGAACTTCGCATCACCCACAGAAAGCACCTCATCAAGTATAAGAATGTCGGGCTTAACGATTGTTGCGATAGCAAAGCCAAGTCTTGCTTTCATACCTGACGAGTAATTTTTGAGCGGAACATCTATAAAGTTTTTAAGCTCGGTGAATTCTATTATCTCGTCTATCTTTTCATCCATAAACTTTCTTGAATATCCGAGAACCGCACCGTATAAATAGATATTTTCCTTTCCCGTATACTGCATATCAAAGCCTGCGCCAAGCTCAATCATAGGTGCGAGAACTCCTTCCTTGTAAACAGTTCCCTCTGTCGGTCTGAACACTCCCGCAATTACTTTCATAAGCGTAGACTTTCCGGCCCCGTTTAATCCAAGTATTCCCACTCGTTCGCCTTTTTTTACATCAAAGCTTATATCACGAAGTGCCCAGAATTCATCAAACTTTAGCTCGTGCTTCATAAGCTTGATAAAGTACTCCTTTACACTGTCAACCTTTTCTGTGCTAAGGTTAAATCGCATTCCGATACCAGATAAGCTAAGTGCGATATCATCATTTATATTCGTTTTTCCATTTAAAAGATTCTTCTTATCTGACATCTTTCCTCCAAAGAATTCTATAATTAGTATTATATTTATACTAAGCGATTCCTTTATATTTTAATCAACATATTCTTATTCATTTATCAGGTACAGCTTATATATACAGGATAAATTTATCCTGATTTTTATCGAAAACAATAATACCCAAAATCACACTGACAATTGCGAATACCGATGAATATCCAAGCATCCACATATCCATTGAATTGCCGAATACACAGCTTCTGAAGTTTGATATTATGCAAAACAAAGGATTATATTTTAATATCCAGCCCACATCACTTCCGAGTATTTTTTCCGGATAATAAAAGATTGCACAGGTGTACATCACAAGCATCAAAAGTACATTCCACAGGTATTCCATATCCCTGAAAAAAACTCCGACTGTCGATAGTATAAGTCCCGCTCCCACAGATAATATAAATAGTATAAAGAGCGGAATTACCGCAAGCAGAACTCTCCATGTCGGATAAACTCCAAGCACGAGTGACACAAAAAGAAGCACTACAAGTGATATTAAAAACAATATGTAATTAAAGGTAATTGCCGAAAGCGGATAAAGCGCTTTAGGAACATATACCTTTTTTATCATTCCCTGATTGGCACGTATGGATTTAAGTGCAGCCGTTGAAGACTGCGAAAAAAGAGTATAGATAAGCCTGCCTGCAAGAATATACACAGGAAATTCCTTACCTGTGTGTCCAAGCAAGGTTCCGAATACTATGGTAAGTACAATCATAGTAAGAAGAGGCTCTATCATGGACCATATTATTCCGAGATATGAGCGTCTGTACTTTAACTTTATTCCCTTTCTTACAAGCTCAACAAATAAATTACTGTATTTACGATATTCATCTAACTTAGCGTTCATATAAGCTCCTGAGAACATCTATGGTATGGTGCAGCCCTTCTTTTATATCAAAGTAAGACTTCCATCCTGTTTCCTTTATCTTATCCGATGCAAGAGTTGCCTTTGTAGCCTTCGAATATCCTGCTCGTTCGGTTTCATCCGGAAGCTCAAATATTACATTCCTTCCTACATAATCAGCTATTATTTTTGCAAGATCCTTAAGCATAATATCCGATGCATCCGAAACAACATTATATGCATCGCCGCATTCTCCGTCAAACATTAATTTTAATATTCCCGATACCGCATCCGCCACATAGGCATAAGAATACTCCTGAGTTCCCTCACTCTTAAGAACGATGTCCTCTCCGTTGACACCTTTAAGAATAAATTGTGAAAGAGCCTTTGTATCTGTTGTAAGCATAGTAGGGCCATAACATCTTGAAAGTCTCGGAATTACCACATCAAGTCCCTTTTGCTTAATATATGCCTGGCACAGTGCTTCCCCTGTACGTTTGCTTTCCGGATATCCGGCGCGCATGGTATTACAATCTATATATCCGAGATAATCCTCCGAAAATTTATCTGTGTCACCTTTGTTTTCTCCGTATATTTCAACGGATGACAAAAACACAAATCTCTCACAGGAAACTCTCGCCGCCCAGTCAAGAAGATTATTGGTTCCGATAACATTCGCGGATATTGTTCCTATCGGATCATTTGCATACGCCACCGGATGAGTATTACTTGCCGCATGGATAATATAATCAATTTTTTCACTGCAAACGCTGTCTTCTATCGGAAGATTAATATCCTGTTTTACAAATACAAAGCTATCGTTATTAAAATATTTCCCAAAACGTTTTTTTGCTTTTTCTTCATTTCTTCCGAATGCATATACGGTTACATTCTGTTTGCAGTTATCATTCCTGTACATAAGTACATCTATAAGAAAGCTTCCTATCATACCGGTAGCTCCCGATATGGCAAGACTTTTACCCTGAAGCTTGTCCCATGAGTAATCAAGCTCTGCGATTTTCTTTATATCTTTTTTGTAAATACTGCTGTCATATAAATCCATTTTGTTCTCTTTCCATAACCAAATGCGTTATAATTCATATTCTTTATAAGCAACTTTTAAATCACTTTAACCACTTATCCTTTTCGGCAGTAAGATAGCCCTTAAAGATCTCAAGATCATCCTTGGTTGTAAGCTTGATATTTTTATCGGAGCCCTTTGCAAAATAAAGCGTCTCACCAAGCTCAACCATCATTGTATTGGTATACGAGGAGCCATATATTCCTATCTCTTCCCTGAACGCTTTTTCATAAGCCCAAACCAGCTTATCAAATTTGTATGCCTGAGGCGTTGATACTCTTCTTAATGTTTC
This sequence comes from uncultured Lachnospiraceae bacterium, assembly GCA_937915975.1. Classification (GTDB taxonomy): domain Bacteria; phylum Bacillota; class Clostridia; order Lachnospirales; family Lachnospiraceae; genus Coprococcus_C. The sequence goes on from CALGGL010000043.1 coordinate 6,497, forward strand.
TCTCGGTATATACTTCGTAGTGGTGTATTCATCATCTATAACAAATATCTGTTCATTGTACGGAAGTGAAGTCACACCGTTGCCGTGCTCATTGCATTTTTCTATTACATCCGTAAGCACCTCATCATCAACAAGAGGTCTGATACCGTCATGAATTATTATATTATCGTTTCCGTCACATTTATCCTTTAGAAACTCCACGCCGTTTCTTATAGACTCCTGAGCGGAATTGCCACCTGATATAACCCATTTTACCTTGTCAATATTAAACTGCTTTGCGTACGCCCGGATTACATCGTGCCAGCCGTCTATGCAAACCACCTCTATAACATCAACCATGTGATGTCTTTGAAAGCTTTCCAATGTATAAATTATTACCGGTTTATCATAAACATTTATAAATTGCTTAGGTATATCCTGACCCAGATCGGAAGAGCGTCGTGTAGG
>CALGGL010000044.1 GCA_937915975.1 uncultured Lachnospiraceae bacterium
TGTTCAGTATATTAACCAACCTGATATCTGTCTTACTGCGATAAACAGAAGTTTATTCCACGTTTTTAAGTGCGGTGTCCATTGGGACTTTTTTGATTCGTCTGACATCAAACAGCATTACTATGATGTAAGAGACGAAGATGAAAATAATTTCCTTTGCAATGCCTATAGGGCTTGTGTAAAATGCGAACCATCCTCCAAGCTTCATAAGGATTGCCTTCCATGCTTCATTGATAATTATATAGCCTAAAAATGCTGCAATTATCTCTGATATTATAACCATAATGGTTGTAGGCAGTATATAAAGCGAGCTTATTTCATTGGTGTTATAGCCCAGTATCTTAACCATGGAAATTGCATTTTCATTCTTCTCGATAATAATCTTAGTAAGCAAATAAATCAGTATTGCCGAAAGGATAATGCAAAGATACTGGAAGTACTTCATATAATCACCCATAGAATGATCGAGCTGGTCGGCAATCTTAATAATATCCTTTTCGGTTATCTCCTTGATGATATAATTTTCATCTATATCATCAATTTTATTGTCGGAAATGTAAGCGTTAAAGAAGCCCTCTTCCATATCAAAAACTTTAGTATAATTTTCATTTGGCATAAAGATTGCTATACCGCCATCATAGTCATAGATACCGATTACCTTAAATTCATATGTTTTATTCTCGTACTTTTCATCAAGCTTAATCGTATCTCCAACATCAACCTTGTATTTACCGTTAAAGGCTGATGATACATATATTTCATTTTCGGCGAAATCATCATTTATTTTGATGTACTGACTATCATCACTGATGCCGTATACGGATACTGTCTCGTCTATTATATCACTGTATCTGACAAGCTCCTTCATATTAATTTTTTCCGCACCTTCAACATCGGTAGTTATCTCGTTGCCCATAGCATCCACATTAGACTTGAGCATAATCTGATATTTTGAAAACATCATATCCGTAACATGGTCCTGATAATAATCAAGTGTTTCAGGCATACCGACCGCCATACTCATCATTACCATAACAAATGTGATTCCAAGAAAAAGCACAAGATAATTAGGCAGGTTCTGAAGAAGTATTCTTGTTCTGAAGCGTGATAAGAATTTCCATCTAGGAAGTCTCATAGCCTTCTTACGCTTTGTCTTCTTAAGATCACGTCTTATAAACTTAAGCGGTGAAAGTCTTAATTTGTATGTTATTACAACAAGGTTGATAACAAACATTATTATAAGGGGTATAACCGTTGTGTTGATAAATGCAGTCGAGCTCCATACCGTCTCATATGTAGGAAGGCTGTAACTGGTGTAGTACATCATAACAACTACCTTCTTAAACACTGTATATCCCAAAAGATTTCCAAGCAGCGCAGCTATAAGCGTTACCAAAACCGGTGAAGTCATATAGTGACGTATAAGCTCACCTCTGGTATAACCGGAGGCACGAAGTGTACCGATAACCGCTGCCTCCTTGGTTATGGTGTTGTTAATAGTTATAGCAAATATAAATGCGAGAACCACGATAAGAATGTCAAGCAAAACTCCGCCCATAGCCATATCCGAACCCATATCGGTGGTTGCAAATATGATGGCCTGATTTAAGTATGCCGGTACAAATTCTTCAACAGGATTGCCGTACATATATGATGCGGTGACAACCTCCTCCATGAAGTCATCTCCCTTTTTCTTGCTTTCTATATCATCCTCCGGCTTATCTGCATAAAACCATGCATAGCGATAGTAAAGCTTGCCTGCTACACGTTCAAAGCCTTCATCAGTGACAAGTCCAACATCGAAAGTTATCGCATCGAACATTGTGTCGGACGCACTTTTGTAAAGCGTACTGTAATTCGGAAGTGCTATGAGACCTGTTACCTCAAAGTCCTTGCCACCAACCTTGATTGTATCGCCCACCTTAATTTTTTGGTTATCGGCATGCATTCGGTCTATAGCTATTTCATTTTCATTTTCAGGAAGTCTTCCCTTCATTACACAAGGAAGGTCAAACTTATCCTGAAGCTTATAGATTCTGATTTCAATCTCATCATCATTGTCTTCTAACTCTTCATCTACAACCTTACAGAAGTTTTCGTATATGGTTATATCATCTGATTCAAGCTCATCTAAAAGCTCATCCGATGCCTCATCTGAAAACTGCAGATAGCCATCCTCGCGAACATACTTTTCAACGCTTTCATCTGCCGCCTTCATCATACTCTTATTAGCAACATACATACCCGATATAAAACCTATAACAAGAGTGAGGAATAAAAATATAACAAGGTATTTACGCCATTCTCCCTTAAGCTCTCTGGGTACTCTTTTCTTTAACGGACTCTTCATAACGACACCTCCTACCAGTCAAGATCAACGGCAGAAATCTTATTGTCGTTTATGTCATTGTGTCTTACAACTCCGTCACGAAGCTTTACTATATGGTCAGCCATATTTTTAATTGCCTCATTATGAGTAACCATTATAATTGTATTTCCGTACTTTTGATTTACATCCTCGATAAGCTTAAGAATTTCCTTTGAGGTCTTGTAATCAAGCGCACCCGTAGGTTCATCACAAAGAAGAATATCCGGATTTTTAACTATCGCACGACCTATAGAGGTTCTTTGCTGCTGTCCGCCGGAAAGCTGGTTAGGAAGCTTGTAACGATGCTCGAAAAGTCCGAGAGTTTCAAGCAGTTCATCTATATCGAGCGGATTATCGGAAAGGTATGCACCTACCTCTATATTTTCCTTTACATTTAAATTAGGTATGAGATTATACATCTGAAATACGTATCCAAGATGCTTACGACGATAAAGCGTAACTGCTTTTTCATCCATATCCTTAAGCTTGTCGCCATTTATAGATATGTAACCTTCGTCAGGCTGGTCGATACCGCCTATGATATTCAAAAGTGTTGATTTACCTGAACCCGAAGGACCAAGTAACACGCAAAACTCCCCTTTTGCTACTGAAAAAGAAAAGCCTTTTAAAACCTCCTGTCTGGTGTCTCCCTCGCCAAAGCCTTTCTTTAAATCAACAATTTCCAAGAACTTTCTTTCTATTTCTGACATGACATCCTCCTTGTAATATCTTTAAAATTTATTAAACATAAACCAATTACATTTTAATATGTGAACAATCATTCATATGATGTTTTCAAAGTTAGGATAACATAACTTATAATATCTGTCAACACTTAATTAAAAAATTATAAGAGAGACATAATTAAAAAGTAAAAAGCAGGACATCTTTACAAAAAATATGACAAGGTATTGTCTCCTTGTCATTTCCGTATCCAATCCACTTTCAATCTGATCCATACCTTGTTTATCTATAATTTGGTAACAATTCCAGCTATTTTGCAGCTTTTGTTACCTGTTTATCTTCTTTTGTAGCTTTGATTCTCCTTAATTCGGTAACAATTCCTACTCTTTTACGGCTTTTGTTACCTGTTTATCTTCTTTTGTTGCTTTGATTTCCCATAATCCGGTAACAAATCCTACTCTTTTGCGACTTTTGTTACCTTTCTATCTTCTTTTGTAGATTTGAATCGAGTAGGGAAGATGTAATCACGCCCCGTGACACCTCAATTCATTTTATTGCTTATCCATCTAAGTAAACAGGCAACCAGCCAGGTTGCAACCATAGAAATCAAAAATATAAGTGCTCCTATAGGATACCCCCAATTAAGATAGCTATACCAATCGTTGGTGTCAGGCCACTCGCCTATGCCGTTGATGAGTATGTTTATAAGATAGAAGCATCCGTATAAAAAGGAAGGAACCATAGCATAAAATGTATATTTAAACGGTATCTTATCCCCTGCATTTAAAAGCATAAAATCGATCATCGCAAGCAAAGGAACTATAAGATGAAAGATGAAATTCGAACCACTATACATACCAGGCAGCCGATATATCGGCCACAGAAAAACAGCAACGGTAAAAAAAGTAAGTCCAACTGCGGTTGTTGATATCAGTTTGGCAAGCTTAAATCTGTTTTGCATCCCCTCTATTTCTCTTGAGGAAAATACTGATAGTATATCAAAATTAAGCTGGCTAAATGCAATTATGCCGCAAAAGACATTTGAAAGGACTGTAAAATATTTGAAATTTTCAATTCCATGTGACACAAGCTCATTATTATCATCATTGAATCTAAACATTATAACAAGCCCGATAATAACAAATATAAAAACCAATGCATTTACAATTCTTTCTGCATTTTTTTTATTCATGCCTTACTCCTTTTCTTAAACAGCTTTCCTACAACAGTAATCGTCGGGCCGAGGAAAATTGCCATAAGGAAATGTCCTATCAAAGGTTTTCCTCCAAGCAAAAATCCAATTAATATACATGTAAAATCAATAATGTTTCTGCACAGAAAAAACGGAAGTCTTTTAAAAATATCATTGAGCATAACCGGTATTGCATCATAAGGAGCTATACCTGCGTCCGCATTCATATAGATTGCAGCCGTAACTATAAATCCTACGAGAGAAATAACAAATATTATCCCCCTGCTAACCGGATTTTCAAACACACTGTCCGGAATGGTTTTACCCCAAATCCAGTCAAAAAAATCCGCATAATAGGCTATAAGAACCATATTGAAAATAGTCCCCGAGCCAATCAGATCGCGTCTGAATATTATCATTAATATAAGGAAAAATATATTAAAGATAAGCTGCCAGTTTCCAAATGTAGTTCCGATTTTGGCTGCCACATTTCTGTTCATAAAGGTGCAGGTGTCCGTGCCAAGATTACAAAGTATAAGAAATGAAAGTGATAAGCCCATACCAAATATTGCAACAAAGCTTATAACATTCTTTTTCCAATTATTTTTCATATAGTTTCCGATATTAAATTTTTCTTTTTTTATAGTCTTATCTTCACTCATTCATTTACCGTTGCAAATTATTTCTGTACGCCGGCCTGCCAGCTTTTTCATAACCAAAATCTTATCTATATAATCCGGCTATCTAACTGCATATTCCCAAGGAATGACGATTGGATTTCCACTGCCGGCGACCTCATCAAACCATGCATAATATGCCTCATCATCCATAGGTTCGCTCTCAACATATTCATCATTTGCATATTCTATGTAATAATAGACCATACCATTTCCATCCTTATCAGCCTCTGAAGGAAACACCTGATCTTCCCCGTGCCAAACATCTTCAATTGAAGAATCCCAAGCATCGGTCACATATCTGTATTCATATTCACCAAGTTCCTCATTATAGACACAGATATCGACTCCCCAGAAATTTTCACCCCAGCTTCCTGCTCCGTGCGAAAGCGGCGAGGTAACAACCTTATTATCATAAAAAGTCGTAGTGTCATCAGCAAAGAATGTTCCTATCTGTCTCATCTCATCATTTTCATAAAGAAAAACATAAATGCAAAGGCTTGCCATTGCACCATCATTTACCCTTATCAAAAGCTCATCCTTGCCATCAGAGTTGACATCACAAATTGCATATTGATTCATTTCAGACGGTTCTTCAAAATACTCCTCTTCATACGGTGGGATTCTTCCTTCCTCAATAAATGCTCTTATTGCCTCATTGTAAGCAACTGTTCTTGCATTTACATCTTCTTCAGATTCTGTGGTTGCATCTGCTTCTTCAGTTGCTTCAGTGGTATCCTCAACCGAGGCTTTGTCCACGTCATCTTTTTCTTCAGCAGCCTCGCTATCCTCTTCAACAGTTATTTCTTCAGTAGTATTTTTGTCAGTATCATCTGCTTTAATTTTTTCTTTTTTAAGTCGACTCTATGAATTAAAAATAACTGAAAAAAAAATTGAAGAATTTTTTCAAATTAATGACCCAAATGCTGTAAATCAAAGGGAAATGGCAATAGCTCATACAATTACATTAACAACCAATATTCCAAAGGAAGAAAATATTTTATATAAATTTAAAAACTATCTATTAAATAATTCTTCTATCTTCATTAATTTAGTAATATCTTTTATTTGGGTTTCTGACGAGATTATAATGTTTGTTATTTTCAATTATTTAAAAGATGTTGATTTTTGGTTTTTTGAAATATTAATAGTAACAATAATTTATTCCAAAATTTTTTTGGTTCAAATTTATAAACATCAGAAATTCGCAATAATATTAAATTTAATTCCAAGTATTTTGAAAATAGCTTGCATAATATTGACAATAAAATCGGATGATCAATCACTAATATATACTGAATATTCTTGGTGGATACCTATAGGATTTTTAATTCATTCCACTTTAACTGCGATTATTTCTTTTATTAATTGCTCGTTAAAATCTTTCCTTGATTTAAAATATATTACAGCTAGTCAATTATTGATGTTTTATAGTTTAGTAGGAATATTCATTTCTTTTCTTATTTGTATTATTAGTACTTATGTTCCTTGCTCTTCAATTGATAATAATAAAAATAGTTTTTCAGAAATGATGTGCAAAGTAAAAGATAATGCTTATTTTTATTTTGATAGTTTCAAAATTTATTTTAAAACATATTCAGAAGAAAGTTCTTCCGAAAATTTTATAAGAACAATTATTATTATATTCGATTCTTTAACTTTTTTCTTTTTTAAATATTTCTTTTTATTATCAATTCAATATACAGATCCTGTCCATATATATTTTTATATTCCTATATATTATGTTTTTCAAAAAACTATCTTAGTATTAAATAATGTTATAATGGATAATAAATGTTTTAAAGATACTTCAAATTACAAGGTAGCAAAATATTTCTTAGATATAGGTGGAGATTTTTTTTGTTTAATTGGATTTCTTATATATTTAGAAGTAATTGAATTAAATTTTTGTGAATTAAATTATAATTTGAAGAGAAATATAGCAAAAAGGAGCATAAGTAATGATTTAGTCAACTTCAAAAAATTATTTGATGATGAATATGAAGACGATAAGGAAAGTATAAGTAGCCAAAAAATAATAGAAATGGGTGAAAAGTGAATTAATAGGAATTATATACTATGTATACTATGTTA
>CALGGL010000045.1 GCA_937915975.1 uncultured Lachnospiraceae bacterium
GCTCTTCCGATCTAATAATTTAATATTTGATAATCCGCCTTTTATTTCCAAACTTTTTTTTGCTATTATAAATGAACCAATTGCTAACTGACTCGAATCATAAGACATTAGGTCTATATTTAGCAAACATAATTCAAGTATAAGATGGCCCAAACAAAATAGTATTTTATTATTTAAATTACTGATTAAATAAAAAAAGGAGAAGAATTGATAAGAAGAAACAGAAAAAATATCAAAATTCAAAGTTGATAATATATCAATTTCCATTTCGATGATATTATTATGAGAATATATATTTTTAGATATATAAATTAAATCATCGATTGAAGGCGAGTTAGTATCTTCATATTTTGACGCAATTAAATAAGATGAAATAGCCACTAATTGATAATTATTAAGTGTTATCTTTTTTTTAGTAATATATCTATCCATTATATTAATGCACATAAATAAAGTTTCATTACTTTGACTAAAATAATGAATAATATAAGAAATTTTTGCATAATCGCGCATATAGATCATGGTAAATCAACACTTGCGGACCGTATCATCGAAAAGACCGGAACCTTAACCAGTCGTGAGATGCAGGAACAGGTGCTTGACAATATGGATCTCGAGCGAGAGAGAGGTATAACGATTAAGGCACAGTCGGTGCGTATAATATATAAGGCAAATGATGGTCACGAATATATATTTAACCTTATAGATACTCCGGGACATGTGGATTTTAACTATGAGGTTTCAAGAAGTCTGGCAGCCTGTGAGGGTGCCGTTCTTGTTGTGGATGCGGCTCAGGGTATCGAGGCTCAGACTCTTGCCAATGTCTATCTGGCTGTAGATCATAACCTTGATGTTATGCCTGTTATAAATAAGATTGATTTACCATCGGCAGACCCGGAAAGGGTTATAAATGAGATAGAGGATGTAATCGGAATCGAAGCAAGTGAGGCACCTCTTATCTCGGCAAAAAACGGAATAAATATAGAGCAGGTTCTGGAGCAGATAGTTGAAAAAATCCCGGCACCGAGGGGGGATGTGGATGCACCGTTTAAGGCACTTATATTTGATAGTCTGTATGATTCCTATAAGGGCGTAATAATATTCTGTCGTGTATTTGACGGTGTTTGCACCAAGGGTACAAAGATAAAAATGATGGCAACCGGTGCAGAGGCTGAGGTTGTTCAAGTCGGAATATTTGGAGCAGGACAGTTCATACCTTGTGATGAGCTTAGCGCAGGTATGGTCGGATATATAACCGCAAGTCTTAAAAATGTTAAGGATACAACAGTAGGTGATACCGTAACAGATGCGGACAACCCATGTGCCGAGGCACTTCCCGGATATAAAAAGGTTAATCCTATGGTTTACTGTGGTCTTTATCCTGCAGACGGAGCAAAGTATCCTGATTTAAGAGATGCACTTGAAAAGCTTCAGTTAAATGATGCATCACTTAGCTTTGAGCCTGAAACCTCAATTGCACTCGGCTTTGGTTTCAGATGTGGATTTTTGGGCCTTTTACATCTTGAGATTATTCAGGAAAGACTTGAAAGAGAGTATAACCTTGACCTTGTAACGACAGCTCCGGGTGTTGTATATAAGGTACATAAAACCGACGGTGAGGTTATCGAGCTTACCAATCCGTCCAATCTTCCGGATCCTTCGGTTATTGACTATATGGAGGAGCCGTTCGTTTCGGCTGAAATAATGGTTACTACAGATTATGTGGGCGCAATAATGCAGCTTTGTCAGGAAAGACGAGGCATATACAAGAGCATGGAATACATGGAAACCACCCGTGCCTTACTCAAGTATGATTTACCGTTAAATGAGATAATATATGATTTCTTTGATGCTTTAAAATCCCGTTCAAGAGGTTATGCTTCCCTTGATTATGAGTTCAAGGGCTATGAGCGTTCGGATCTTGTTAAGCTGGATATGCTTATTAACAAGGAGGAGGTTGACGCACTTTCCTTTATCCTTCATAAGGATACCGCCTATGAGCGAGGCAGAAAGATGTGTGAAAAGCTCAAGGAAGAGATACCGAGACATTTATTTGAAATTCCTATTCAGGCTGCAATCGGAAGCAAGGTTATCGCCAGAGAGACCGTTAAGGCGGTTCGTAAGGACGTGCTTGCCAAGTGCTACGGCGGTGATATAACCCGTAAGCGTAAGCTTCTTGAAAAGCAGAAGGAAGGAAAAAAGAGAATGCGCCAGATTGGAAATGTAGAGATTCCGCAGAAGGCGTTTATGAGTGTACTTAAATTAGATGAGGAGTAGAGTTTACAGATGAGTAGATATGTAAGTCTTTATGTTCATATACCTTTTTGTGCAGTAAAATGCAAATACTGTGATTTTCTTTCATTTGACGGTGAAAGCTATCAGACCATGCTTCGATATGTTGATGCACTGTGCCAGGAGATAAAGCTTTATGCACCGATTGTTGATGAATATACGGTAAGAAGTATCTTTATAGGTGGTGGAACACCATCAATCCTGGATGAATCGCTTATAACTAATATCATGGCATTTATCAAGCAGACCTTTAAATTAGAAAAAAATGCGGAGATAACCATTGAGGCAAATCCGGGTACCTTAAGACATCAGAAGCTTACAGGCTATAAGCTTGCGGGAATTAACCGTATCAGTATCGGGCTTCAGTCCGCTGATGATGAGATGCTAAAAAGGCTTGGCAGACTTCATAATTATGACCAGTTTGTGGCAAGCTTTAAGGCTGCAAGGCGTGCCGGCTTTGATAATATCAACATTGATGTTATGTCAGGGCTTCCGGGTCAGACAATCCATTCTTATGTGGATACATTATCAAAGGTGCTTGATTATGAGCCGGAACACATTTCCGCATATTCACTTTCCATTGAGGAGGGTACGCCGTTTGCAAGCGATGAATCGGTTTTAAATGATTTGCCACCGGAGATGATTGACAGGAGAATGTATGAAATCACCAAAAAGCTTTTATCGGCAAAGGGCTATGACAGATATGAGTTTTCCAATTATGCAAAGCCGGGATATGAATGTATTCACAATATGGTCTACTGGACCGGTGGAGAGTATATCGGTTTAGGCCTTGGCGCATCATCATATTTTCAGGGCAAGAGGTTCAATAATACGAGAAATATAAGATATTACATAGATACTCTCGAGGAGATTTCGGATAAGTTTACCGACAATGATAACCGTGAGATTCTTTACAACGATACAACCAAGATGATTCGTGAAAATGTTACACCTATCTACATTGATTCACGTATGGAGGAGTTTATGTTCCTCGGACTCCGTATGACCTGCGGTGTCAGCAGAAGCGATTTTGAAGAGCGTTTCAAGAAGGATATCTTCGAGGTCTACGGTCCTGTCCTTAACAAATATATCGGTGAAGGATTTATGGAAATGACAGATGACCGCATATATCTTACCGACCGCGGAATAGATGTAAGCAATGTAATCTTAAGTGATTTTTTGCTTAACTAAGGTGGTCGGAAAATAGTGCATCGTTTAAATTAGGTATAAACTTTTTAGCTTTAAGAAAATATATGATGGCTAAGTGGATTTTTATTTCAAAATGGTAATATTTCACGTTAATTTAGCTTTTTGTTACCAGTTATATTCGAAAATCAGATGGGTTTTGCATCAAATATGGTACTATTTTCTGTTTTTAAGGCTTTTTGTTACCAGTTGTACTCGATAATCAGACATTTTTTGAATCATATATGGTACTATTTCCTGGTTTAAAGGCTTTTTGTTACCAATTGTACCTGAAAATCAGATGGTTTTTTGAATAAAATATGATAATACTTGTAGCTTTATGTAACAACTTGGTCGATTAACGAATATGATGCACAAAAAAAGTGTATCGTTCAACTAAAGAAGTGAATATCCATTTTGAAAGAGAACATTTAAAAGCTATCAACGGGATAATTTTGTCTATGATGTGGACGGTTATACATGGCTGATGAAAAAGGTGATGAATTAGAGAACAGCAGAAAGAAGGTAGTATGTATCGAAACGTATTATTTAATTGATTATGAAAATGTTCATGGAGATGGTTTGTCGGGATGCAAGAATCTTGGTAAGACAGACCATATAGTTATATTCTATACCCAAAACGCTAAAAAAATAGATATGAGTGATATTTCAAATCATGGGGATGCTGAACTTAAAATGAAAGAAGTTCCTGCTGGAAAACAGTCTGTTGATATGAATATCGCATCATATTTTGGTTATATAGTGGGGCAGAGTAGGAAAAACTGTAATGTCGTTATTGTCAGTAAGGATAAGGACTATGATAACGTGGTCAAATTCTGGAATGAGATTGGAATAACGGTATCAAGAAGGCAACAGATTAAATCGGAGACAAGTCCAAAGATAACTAATAAAGTTAGCGGCACAAAAAAAACGAAACTCTATCAGGAAGTCAGGCAGGCGGTTATAAGTGCAGGGTATGCTGCGTCAGAAGCAAATATCGTTGCTAAGATAGCTAAAAGCTTTTACGGCGATGAGCATATGCTGTCCGAAGTTCATAACGAGCTTCGTAAACGTTACACCGACTATTTGGATGTATATGCGGCAGCAAAGCCGGTGTTGTCAAAATACGCATATGATAATCAATCATAGAGAAGTAGGGAAGCAATATCATCACATAATAAGACAGCGATAAATTGTGAGA